>JBEKWK010000569.1:0-2778 GCA_049513175.1 FCB group bacterium | reverse complement strand
TTATACGGCTGAAACAGGGGGAGAGAGTAGAAGCAAAGCCTGTGATGATAATTAGGAATTAGGAGTGTGGAATTAGGAGTTAAAAAAATAAAATTAAGAATTAAGTCCACCCTCTTTAATTCTCCCGCCAGCGGGAGACAATTATTTGGTTAATTTGTAATTATTAATTCATAATTAGTAATTAATTAAAACGAAAGCTTGGGAACAAGGACGAATAAATCATTCCAACGAAAGTAGAAATCTATATTTATCATTTTAGTTAAAAAATACACCTACCTTACGTTGGAATGATATTTTTTCATAAAACTTATCATCAAAGCTTCATCCAGCTTGCAAAGAAGATGTTCCCAAGCAGGAGCTTGGGAACAAGATTCAAAAAATTATCTTATTCATGTGCAATAGCATCGGGAGTACCGTCCGGGTCGCTCGAAACATAACCGTTTGTAGCCGGACCTGCACTCGGTGGATAACCTGCCGCTTCCCTTGCCAAAATAATACCGCATATATGAGGAGCAGCCATCGAGGTACCGCTCATATAGGCATATTGATTGTTTTTGTATGTTGATAAAATATTAATACCGGGTCCCGAAAAGTCAATTGGAGGGTTAGCCCAGTTTGAAAAATATGCAAAAACATCCCCGCTACCAAATGCCGATACGGTATATATCCCGGTTCCGTTTACCCTTGCAGGTGAATAATAATTTGCATTAGCATAGGAATTACCGGCGGCAATAGAAACTGAAACAAAAGGTCCGCTACCTGCATTTCTCGTTGCGAACTGGCTGATTGCATTATCTATTGTAGTAGAAGCTCCGCCACCCCAACTGCAATTTACTACATCGCCGGTTGAAGCATTGGCATAGACATAATCCAAGCCTGCTACAATGTCGGATAAATAGCCGCTGCCATTATAGTAAAGCACTTTTACGGCTATAACCTGAGCGTTGGGTGAAACACCAACAACGCCGAATGAGTTGTTCTTTGCTGCGATTATACCTGAACAATGTGTGCCATGACCGTTATAATCATTTGGAGTCGTTGCATCTATACCATATCTGACAAATGTCCTGGATAATGATGTATTCACGTTCAAATCGGAATGTGTTAAATATATCCCTGTGTCAACTATCCAGGCTTTTGAAAAACTGGTAGCTGAACTTGGACCGCCGACTCTGGCAATACCCCATGGCAGATACTGGGATTGCAAGGTATTATCTTTGGGATTTACTATTCTTACATCAGGCTGAATAATTATGCTCATTACCTGGTCTTTTTCTATATAGGCAACCTGCGGGTCTTTACTGAACTGATTAATTTGTTCAGCGGTTAAATCTGCAGAAAAGCCTTTCACTACGGAACCGTATATATGTCCCAAAGCAGATTGGTTGATATTATGAGAATTTATAAATGATTGAATTTCGTTTTTTGAAGCATCAACGCTTTGAATACCGTTTGTTGTTTTTAATACAACTATATAATGTTCGGCTGTACTGTTTCCATTATTTATAGGATTTATTGAACCCTGTTCACCACATCCAACAAGAATAAATATAGCTAATACGAAAATAAAAGATAATTTATAATATGAAAGCCTCATGGCACACCTCCGATTAAAGTTTTAAAAAAAATTATACTCTCATTAATTAAAACTTACAAAATAAATTTAAGATAAATTTCTTTTTTCTATTCTCATTATTTTATAATTTTGATAATTGAATTTACCTTTTTTTTTCTATAATATATCAGAGGGAAATATTATGAAAACCGGATTAAAAATAATTCTTGCTTTTTTTTTATTTTCAATAGTGGTTGTATTCAGAAGCAATGCACAAAGTGACAGTACTAAAAGCGGAAAATTAACTGTATCAAAAACGACCATCCTTACAGAAATTCCAAAAACTGAAATTTTTTATTTATCATGGACAAAAAAAAGTCCACCTCCTATTAATAATTCTGATAATTCTTCCATTAATAATGGGAATAACTTTATATCAATTTCGGCATCACCTTTTTATTTTTTAGCAAATGATTTTGGTGTCGGCTACAAAGACTATTTACAATTCGGTAATATTAATGGGGATTTTGCTTTCTATGTTGCTATTATTCCTGAGATAGTTTATGGTGGCGACATTATGCATATATATATTGGTGCCGGACCCGGTGTGTTAGCTTTCAGCAAAAATGTTAATACAGGTGGTTTTGGCATTTCTTCCGAATTAGGAATCGAATTTACTATATACAAAGGTATTGGATTTAATATCGGTGTAGGGTTTGAACAATATGCCCATGCAAATTATTATACAACCAGCCTTGGAATTAATTATATAGTGAGATAAATCAAACAAATGAAAAAAGCATTATTAGCCGGTGCAAGCGGTCTGGTCGGCAGAAGCTGTTTAGATGAGCTTTTGAAAGACGATTATTATTCTGATGTGGAAATCTGGATAAGAAAATCACTTAATATTACGATTCCCAAATTAACTGAGAAAATAATTGATTTCTCTGAAATTGGGAATATGCCCAAAACAGAGGCTGAGCATATCTTTTGCTGTCTTGGCACCACGATTCGGATCGCCAAAACAAAAGAAGCTTTCCGAAAAGTTGATTATGATTATGTAATTGAACTTGGAAAATTAGCAGAAAGGTCGGGTTGTGAGAAATTCCTTGTTGTTTCTTCTCTTGGTGCTAACAAGGATTCCGGTAATTTTTACATGAGAACTAAAGGTGAAATGGAAGATTCACTGAGGAAATTTTCTATCCCTTCATTATCTATTTTCA
>JBEKWK010000568.1:0-3760 GCA_049513175.1 FCB group bacterium | reverse complement strand
AAAGAAATGGTAGGATAATCCAATACAAATTGAGCTTTCACTTATTACTGTAGCCCATGCGGCACCAACTGCACCATAAGGGGGTATCATAGCAAAATTTAATCCAATGTTAATCATACCTCCGGTAATTATAGAATACATTACCAATTTTTCTTTTTTCCAACCAATTAACGGAACTGTGGTGCCGGTATTTATGTAAATTATAACTGACGAGAGCATTAAAATTCTCATCAAGTTGGCAGCAGCAATGTAATCTTTTCCGAAAATTGTTAATATTAAATAATCAGAATATGTATAAAATCCTACAGAAACTATTGTGCCTATTAAAAAAATAAGCAAGAAAAATTTCTTCATTACTTTTTGCCTATCTTCTAAAGAATCTGACCTCGAGATAAGGGGGAAGAAAGCATTTTGTATAATAACGGTAGGAACGACAGTCAGTAGAACAGTTTGAAATGCTGCTTTATAATATCCCGTTTCCTGGTTGCTTTTTAATATCCCAAGCATTAATATATTCAAGGTATTCAGGATTGTGACAAAAAAATTTGAAAATGTAATAGGGATAGATGATTTTAATAATTCTCTGAGAAATGTCAAATCAAATGTAAGCTTAATTTTTCCATACATCTTAATATATAATAACAGCATCCAAATGGAATTAATTAAAGTTGAAGCTACTGTTACAACCATAGCCATAATAACATCATTTTGATTATGAACTAATAAAACGACCCCAATTAAATTTAGCAGACTGGAAATAAATTGTCTTAATCCCAAAAACTCCATTCTTTCATTTCCATGGAAAACCCAGTCAAGTAAAATTGCATTTGAAAATAAGTTAATTCCGGAAATCCAGATTATATACTTCACCACCATTGGTTTATCAAGAGCAAAAGTCGAAAAGAATAACATAGCGAATGCAATAACAGCAAATAATGCCCTGATTCCAATGATTGAATTTACATATTTATTTGTGTTGGAATGTGATTTAGCTATTTCTCTTATACCGACAGTGTTAAAGCCCAGATTTACAAATAAAAGAAAATACATTAAGTAAGCTGAAGCGAAACCAATAATTCCAAATCCTTCAGGTAGAATCACTCTGGCAAGGTATGCATTATAAATAAAAACAATTCCCTTACTCGATGCTTCCGCAACTGTGAGTGAAAACATATTTTTTAAAATCTTTCGGGATTGTTTCATTGAATATATTTAATTAAAGATTTCTCATAACTTGTATTTTCTTCTGATTTCTCTTTCAGTTTCTCTCTGTTTGACATCTTCACGTTTATCATATTTCTTTTTTGAACGTGCAAAGCCAATCTGTACTTTTACAAATTTACCTGAAAAATATATTGATAATGGTATTAGAGTAAATCCTTTTTCCTGAACTGCAGTCCTTAACTTTACAGCTTCGCGTTGTTTCACAAGCAATTTTCTGATACGTTTTGGTTCCTGATTTTCCCTGTTGCCCTGTTCGTAAGGACTGATATGGCAGTTGAAGAGATAAAGTTCATTGTTATGCTGCTCGGTGAAACCGGCATAGGAATCCTGTAAACTACATTGACCTAAACGTAATGATTTTACTTCTGTTCCTTTAAGTACAATTCCCGCTTCAATTGTTTGCAGTATTTCATAATCATGAAAAGCTTTTCTGTTTTTAGAAATAATTTTATGTGTTCTTTCAGTATTTTCTACTGTTTTCATAAAAATTTAGTTGAAGCAAGTTTGTTTAAAAGTAACAAATTTAAATGAATTCATTATATATCGTTCTGATGTATTTTTATAAGTCGAAATAAATAATAATTTAATTTACTAAATGTTATTGCTTTTAATATAAATATTTGGGATGATTTTAAGAATTTATTAATTAAATAATTTTATATCTCTTGTTTTAAATTTTTAATGTTTTGGTTAAATTCTCATATGCAATTTTTACATTTTTATCTGTTACAAGATAATTTTCGATAGTCTGACATGAATGTAAAACAGTTGAATGGTCCCGGTTGCTAAAATGCGAACCGATACTTTTCAGTGAATGCTGTGTAAACTTTTTAGAAAGGTAAATTGCCATTTGTCTTGCAAGTGCTATTTCATGTTTCCTTGATTTTGACTCCATGATTTCAATTGGGATCTTGAAATAATCCGAAACATAATTTTTAATATCATCTATCGTAATTTGTCTTGGTTCAATTTTTCCTAATCCGTGAACGACCTCTTTTGCTAAATCAAGGTTAAGTACTCTGCCGTCAAATCCGACTTTTGCGGAAATGCTGATTAAAATACCTTCCATTTCTCTAATACTTGAAGTGATATGTCTTGCAATGTATTCAAGAGCATCCTGGGGTAATTCTATTCCCTCATCTAGACTCTTTCTCTGTAGAATCGCCATTCTCATTTCAAAGTCGGGAGGTTGAATATCAACAATCAATCCCCATTGAAATCGTGATATCAATCTGTCATCAACATCAGATAAATCACGGGGAGGTCTGTCGCTTGTTAGAATTAATTGTTTCCCGCCCTGATGCAGAGCATTAAAAGTATGGAAGAAATTATCCTGTGTCTTTTCTTTGCCTCCGAAGAATTGGATGTCATCAACTATTAATACATCAATGCTTCTGTAAAAATTTATAAAATCATTTGAGCTATTGTTCTGTATTGCAGTTACAAATTCATGTGTAAATCGTTCGCTTGTAGTATATAGTACTCTCGATTTGATATTTTTTTTCAGGATACTATTACCTATTGACTGAACTAAGTGTGTTTTACCAAGACCTGTACCGCCATATATCACAAGGGGATTAAATCTGGTACCTCCCGGATTTTGGCTGACAGCCATCCCCGCTGACCATGCTAATTGGTTACTATCTCCACGAATAAAATTATCAAATGAATAACGCGGATTTAAAAATGATTGAAAAACAGTTTTTTCATTTTTGATTTCAGTTGAAATATTATGTAACGATTCATTAAAATTTTGATTCTTAAAAGCCGGGAGACGTATGGTTCTATTTTCCAAAGTATCAAGATTATCGTCAACTACAATCTGATACTGTAGTCTTGCATCATTTCCCAATACCTGATAAACAGTTTTTTGAAGAAGAGGTAAATAATGTTCCTCTATCCACTCGCAATAAAACTGGCTTGGCACTATTACAGTAAGCTGCTCATTTTGCCACTTCAGAGCTTTAATAGGCTCAAACCAGGTTTTAAATACCTGGGAGGATACATTATCCTTTATTATGTCCAGACACTTAATCCAATAAGCTGATGCTACCTTATCTTCATCAAAGATTTCAATTTGTTTCCGGTAATCTTTTAATGAGTATTTCTCTTTTACAGATGCAAAAAGCGATAACGTATCCAACTGCTGATTAGACACCTTTTACTCCTTATTTTAAATTGTTATAAAATTTTATTTGAGATTATGTAGTTTGTATTCACTTAGCAACGACTTCTTTTAATAATTGTGATTTACTCTTTTACAATTTTACTTCCTAGAATAAATTATTATTATTTTATAAACCTGTAAACCGATATAAATTTTTAAGAACTCTTTAAAAAAGGCTACACAACTTAATTCTGATTAATAGCCTAAATGAAAAATGTAATTTTTTTTCCTTTCACACAAGAATAAAATTTTTATTTTTTAATATTTTTTTCTTGGAAAATTTAAATCTCTTCTCATACAACAACTTAGTAAAACACTGATGGTTTCTTGCTTTATAATAATAAAATTATATCTTTTTAAACTATTCTT
>JBEKWK010000567.1:0-3476 GCA_049513175.1 FCB group bacterium | reverse complement strand
GGTCTATAAACCATTCCGGGTTCATACCCTATTCTACGGTTCATTTCATTTGTCGGCGGGCTGAGATATTTACCATAATATAAAGTATCGAGACAACGGACAGAAATTAAATAGTAATCGGTTGAATGTACGGTATCCCAATGTAATTTTACCGAATCAAGTGGGGGAAGTTTTATAGTATCTTTTGGATAATTTATAAAATATGGTGTTTTTTCTATCCATTGAGTTTTGATTGGTGTAGTCGTTTCACCCGTTATTAAAGTATTGTTCTTCAATTTTATTTCTAATTTATATGTTATCCCCGATTTTACAAGATAAGTTGAATCAGGAAAATAATATCCTTGAGTACCGGTAGTGTCTATGACCAAATCAAATTCTCTTCCGTCACCGGTAATTTTTACTGTGGCGTCTTTAACTATACTTGTTTTAATATTAAATGAATCGGTAACAGGTTGAGAATTCATTATAAGAATATTCTGTATGGGGGAATCTACAAGTAAAAAGCCCTGAACATATGTTTGTTGAACATATGCAACCGGCACAGGGTCTTCACATGAATTAATCAGAACCGATATTGAAAGTAATATGCTCGCAATCGCCAATAAGTATAATTTTTTGCTGAGATTATTTTTTTTGATTTCCATATTTATTTTTTAAATCATTGTTTAAATTTAGTTAACCCACAACCATGGGTTAAAATTTTACTTCATAAGATATTGACGGTAATATTGGCAATAATCGTACATCCTGAACGGTAGTAAGGTTATTGACGGTCCTATAATACCTGAACCAGATATCTTTACGGTCATAAACATTATAAATATCGAGCATTAATTTTGAAGGTAAACCAAAGCTTTTGAATGAATAGCTCGCACTGACATTTAATTGATGAGAAGGCGGTAATCTCAATCCATATCTTTGAGAAGGCACAACTACACCTCTTCCAATGTTTTGTTCAGGTAAATATATTTGGAATCTCGATGTCGCCGCCGTATAAGATTGTCCTGATTGAAAAATGAAAGATGCCCCGAAATCCCAGCTCTCATTAAGATTATACTGTACTACTATTTTTAAGTCGTGCCTTCGGTCATATTTTGGTCGAAATTCCTGACCATTATTAATACTGTCGAATTGGGAATAAATAAAACCGAGAGCATATCCAATCCATCCGGTTAACCTGCCTACTTTTTTCTGTAAAAATATCTCCGCACCATAGGAATTAGTATTGCCGATATAAAATAGTTGAGACAATTTTTGGGGTTGTAAATTGGTCATATTCAATTCTGAGAGATTATACATTTTTTTATAATATATATCAAAATTCAAATCAAATCAACCATGTATCGAAAAAGGAGAAATCAGGCTCTGTTGCAAGTCTTAGATTTTGATGATAAATTCCAAATGCCGCTTTAAATGCGACATTTTCCTGGAACTGATAGCGAAGAGCTATTCTCGGCTCTATGCTTTTATATTTGCTCAGTTCCCAGTAATTTGCCCTGAATCCCATTTGTATTGAATATAAATCCCAGGGGCTGTAATTTACCTGGGCGTAAGCACTATAATTCCAATCCTGAATCTTTAAATTTGTACTGCCACCATTGAATCCCGGTTGAGTAGAATCGGTATTACCCGTGAAGTTTTCCAGGTAACCGAATTGGTAATTAGTAATTTCAAATCCGAATTTATGAGTTATTCGTTCAGAAGTGAACCATTCGAGAGAACCTTTTAATGTGTAATCTGTTATATAATTGTTTATTAGAAATTGGTATCCTGTCTCATCGCCGTTAAAATTGTTGAGATAATGGCTGCCGCTTATAATGAGAGAGGAAAATAAATTACTTCCAAAAATGTGTGTCCATTTAGCAGATGCAAGCCTGTTTCCTATATCCAGATTTAATGCAACACCGCCGCTGCTTAAATTCAAAGCATCAGTACTAAGAAACCCGCTAATTGAAATTTTATCAATATCAGAAATATCCTGAGTTATTTTAGCATTTGCATCATAAAAATAAAAACCGGGAAGAGGATTTTGCGGGTCGGTCGGAATAAGCGGTTTTATTAAATCGAAGTATGTGCTTCTTCCGCCGATAAACCATGAGCCGTTGCCTAAAGGACCTTCAAGCCCGGCTTTTGATGAAATCAATCCTAATGTGGCTTGTCCTTTTATTTTTTCGTGATTGCCGTCTTTTTGAGTAATATTTAATATGGCGGATAACCTGTTCCCATATTCTGCCGGAAAGCCTCCTTTTATTAATTCAACATCTTTGATAGCATCTGAATTAAAAGTGGATATGAATCCGAATAAATGAGTAGGGTTATAAACAACAGTACCGTCAACTAAGACGAGGTTCTGGTCAGGAGAACCTCCACGGACAAATAATCCGCTCGATAATTGTGATGATGTTAAAATTCCCGGTAAATACTGTAAAGAACGGAACACATCGGCTTCTCCGCCAATTCTGATTTCTTTCAATTGGCTAACCGGTATGTCAATTTTACTAATTGTAATTTCTCTTTTATCGTTTTCTTTCTCTGCATTAACAAAAACTTCACCTAATTTCACACTACCTTGCTCAAGTTTGAAATTTTTCCTGATTCCTTCTTTTGGTTTGAATTTGATTTTTTCTTCTGTTTGAGTATATCCTAAGAAAGTAATGATTACAGTTTGTTCACCCGGAGTGATGTTTCTTAAAGAAAAATAACCGCTTTTATTTGTATAAGTACCTAATTTGGTACCCGATATATAAACACTTGCACCAACCAGTGTCTCGGACGTTTGCTTATCCATAACATATCCGCTGAGACTGGAATTGTCAGAGCCTGAAGGTTCAATAGATTTACTATTCGAATTAAAAAGAAAAATCCAAATAATGAGCCATAAAAAAAATTTCTTGTTTTTGGAAATAATCAACATAGATTTATACTTAATTTAGTTTGGAGATAGGAGTGAGGAGTTAGTAGTTGAATTTTGTTAATTTATTTAAACTCCTAATTCATAACTCCTAATTCCTAATTATTTTTTAAATGAGTCTTCCCCTATGAATTTTACTTTACCGTCATCCATGGCAAAATATAGAGATGAAGTTGCATGATGCCATTTATCCAGCTTTAATTCATATATCAGGGATAGACTTGTCAAATCAAAACGGCTGTAATCTGTAATTACAAATTTTGTTCTTGTAAGCTTATCAATATTTTTAATCTTTTTAATAAACTTTTTATCAAAATATTTTTTTTCACCAATTCCGAATTCTTCTTTTTTGATTTCCTTTTTATTTTCAAGATTATAAAAAGTGATTAATGGAAATTTTACCATAGTCTTTAAAGTATCTTCATTATTATTTTCGATAGCAGATTTAAATGCCTGCCAGAAAGATTGGAAATCATAATCATTCTGTGCATCAGAGACAATTACACCGGTTATAAGGCACGTAACAATAAAAATAATTCTAATAAAATGTTTCATATTCCTTCCT
>JBEKWK010000566.1:0-2766 GCA_049513175.1 FCB group bacterium | reverse complement strand
AGAGAATATTTAAAATTTGGTTAATTCTTATCCCTGTATTTTATATCGTATATCAACTGGCTGAATTCGGCTGAAAATAATATTATCATTGTAAAGTAGAAGACCCATACCGCAATCGAGGCAAGGATGGCGTAAGTACCGTAAAACCTTCCATACGAAGTTACTCCGCTTATGTACCATGCAAAAACATATCTCGATATTTCAAGAAACACAATGCAAAGAAAAGTGCTCATTACCCTGATGAAAGTAGGCATTTTTCTGTTCGGTACATATGAAAAGATATAATAAAAAAGCAGAAAAGAGGTTGTTATTGATATCATTGTAAGGTATAGCCAGGATGAAATAAATTTGAGTGAATGGGGAATAAGGTGTTGTATATGGTGAACTGTGATTGATATTATAGGGAAAATAAATGATGCCAAAAGCACCAGTAATGCAAGTGCTATAATCTGTAAAATGTCTTTAAGCTTATAAATAAAAAAGATTTTCGGCGTTTTAATATGAAATATATTATTCAGCCCGGTTCTTAAAGAGCTTAATAAAGTTGATGAAAGCCAAAGCAATGATCCAGTGTTGTACGGAGAAATTCGGTGGTTGATGCGTTTGGAGGTAATATTTTCTCTAAGGTATCGGTTAGAAATGAAGTAATAGAACCAACACCAAAAATTATATTTACCAAATATATTGCAATTAACAAAAGTGGAATCAAGTACAGCAAAATATTAAAAGCAATACCTGCGGAAATTAAATATAAGTGATGTTCATCAACTCTGAGAAAGAAAGTCTCTATACCGGCAATCCAAGCCCTGACTCTTTTATTTTTAATATCGAGATAATTTAATATTTTCAGTATGTCCGGGTCTTCTATTTCTAAGTCCATATTAAGAATTTAATATAAGTATAAATAATTAGAACAAAAATATATAAAAGGTATTTTATTATAAAGTAAAATATTGAATCGTACTATATAATTGTACAATATAATAATTCAAAACTCAGAATTCAGAATTAAAAAAGTATTTTTCTTATATTTGTTTTTTATATTTCGCATTTTAAATAGCTTATATTAAGAATGAAATATTTTTGTTTTATTTTTTTAATTATTCTTATTATTGGATGTGCCAATCCCTTGCCGCCATCAGGAGGACCACCGGATAAAACACCACCAAAAATTCTTGCTACCGAACCATTGAATGGCACTCTTTATTTCAAGGATAAATGGGTAAATATCGAATTCGATAAATATATGGATAGAAATTCTGTAATTGATAATATTTCCATTTCGCCAATAAAAAAGTTGATTTTTAGCTGGAGCGGTAAGGAGCTGGACATCAAAATTGATGAGCCTTTAGATTCTAATACTACTTATGCGGTAACTCTTGGAACAGAGTATACCGACCTTTATAAAAATAAGCCTGCAGAAGCATTTACGCTTGTATTTTCGACAGGCAAGAATCTCGACAGCGGTTACATTAAAGGGAAATTATTTGACAAAGACCCGACAGGTGCAACGATTTTTGCATATAAAATAGACGGAATTAATCCTGATACTCTCGATGTAAGGCATACAAAACCTTTCACACAAATACAAGTCGGCTCAAACGGAAATTTTGAAATTCGTGCATTGAAACACGGTACATACAGAATCATGGCAGTCCGTGATAAATTTAAGGATGGCATTTACGATGAAGGAATTGATGCTTTCGGTGCGGCATCGAGAGATATTACCGTTTCAAAAGATTCATCCGGTTTTCAATTTATTAAAGTCGGTAGCCCTATTGACAAAACCCCGCCAAGCCTGTTCAATGCAGAAGCTGTAAACAACAGGACAATTGAAGCAAACTTCAGTGAAGAGCTTGATTCAAATTTCGTAAAATCAGAAGAATTTATTCTTAGTGATTCTGCCGGAAAGAAGACAGATCCAATAATATCAGCCTTTACAAGTATTAAATCCGGGAAGCAAGTAGTAATAATTTCATCTTCCATTATGGATACCTTGACAAGATGGAAATTGAAGGCAAAAACCGATTCTTTGCATTCAGTAAGGGATTTGAGCGGGAACATAATTCCCGACAGCGTAAGTTTTTCTTATTTTTCTTCGGTTGCAGACAAGGATTCTACAATACCTGTATTAACAAAAGTGCCAGTAACAGACAGTTCAACAAGTGTTGACCCTGCAAGAGCATTTGAATTTTTATTTAATACATCTGTTAAACAAAATGATTTCAAAAATAGATTCAGATTTTTTCAGCAGGCAACAAAGAATGATGTAAATTTTTCACTCATAAAAAAAGCAGACAATTATTTTTTAATAAAACCAGTTCAGGAACTAAATAGCGATGAATGGTACGAACTGGATTTTAAAGCAGACAGCATATTTAGTATGACCGGTATAAAGACTGCAAAAGATACTACTTATAAAATGCGATTCAAGACAAAGGATATTAGGTCTTTCAGCGTTGTGAGCGGCATAGTCAAAAATATTCCCAACGACCATAATAAATATTATGTTATTATGCGTTCCAAAGATTTGGAATTGAATACAATTGTTAATGATAATGGTGCCTGGGAATTTTCCAAAGTTCCGCCCGGAACTTATACATTTGAAATTTTCTGCGATAAGGACGGCAACGGTAAATTCAGTTATGGAGAAAGTTTCCCATATAAATTCAGTGAACCCTTTACTTATTTTGATAAAGAATATGAGATAAAGCCCAGGTGGGTATATAAAGATATTTTATTGTTATGGCTAAATTAAATTATTTT
>JBEKWK010000565.1:0-4127 GCA_049513175.1 FCB group bacterium | reverse complement strand
CGGCTCTCGAAACACTTGCCATCATTGCCTACCGTCAGCCTGTTACTAAACCTGAAATTGACCAGATAAGAGGTGTAAACTCCATAGATATAATTAATTCTTTAACCGAGAAAAAATTTGTAGAAATTGTTGGTAGAAAGGATGCACTCGGCAGACCTTTGCTATACGGCACCACACCTGATTTTTTAAGAATTTTCGGTTTAAATACATTAGAAGAACTACCAAAACTCAGAGAATTGGAACAAGTCGAAACACAATTTCTGGAACAAGCTTCTGAATTCGAAATTGTCGTCAATGAAGAAACCATTAATAAAACTAATGAAATTGATGAACCTGTTATACCAACATTTGACCCTACTGACACAGAAAACATTGAATTCGATGATATAGACCTGGAGAATTAAATTTAATATATTAATTCTATTATTTCAACTTGAAAATTATTATTATCAAATCAATCGGATGAATATTTGATTTTAATAATAATTGTAATTTGTAGAATTTGAAATTAAGTTTGCATGCCTCTATTGCAACTGCTTTAGCAACATTAAAAGAAACCTCTCTTATATTATCCAAATCAGGTAATAATTTCCCAACTTGCATTTGTTCATTTGTAATCAAGTTACTAAGAGCATAACTTGCAGCAAGAAACATTTTTTGTGTAATCCTTGGAGTTTTTGATATTAATGCACCAAGTCCAATTCCTGGAAAAATATACATATTATTACATTGTGAAGTGTACATCTTGCCAAAGTTTCCATCAATAGGCTCAAAAGGGCTTCCTGCCGCCATCAGGCTTTTACCTTTTGTGATTTCATAAACATCATCTGCTGTACATTCACATTTTGATGTAGGATTTGATAGAGCAAAAATTATAGGTCTTTCATCATTCAAAGCCATCTGGGCAAGTATTTCATTATCGAATAAACCTGCTTTTGCTGTTACACCGATAAGAACATTTGCTTTTGTGTTTTTCAATACATCTTTTAATGTGATTACATTCGCATTCTCCAACTCCCATCCGGCTATTTCACTTCTTTTGTGCACAAATCTTTTCATTTGGAATTCAAGATTAGGAGTATCTTCCAATAGCAAACCCTGTTTGTCGAATGCATAAATTCTCGATGCAGCCTCTTCTTCACTTAATCCCTCTTCTTTTAACATTTCTATAATATTAAAAGCTATTCCGGACCCAGCTTGTCCCATCCCAACAATCACATATTTTTGTTCCCGGAATTTTGTCTTTTTAATTTTCATTGCCGTAATCAAGGCAGATAAAGAAACAGCACCTGTCCCTTGTACATCGTCATTGAATGATAAAATTCTGTCGCGATATTTATCCAAAAGTACAAAGGCTTTATATTTTGCAAAATCTTCCCATTGAAGCAAAGCATTCGGGAAATTGCGTCTGACTCCCAGAACAAATTTTTCTACAAAATCGTAGTATGCGTCCCCTTCTAACCTTTTCATTTTATGACCCAAATATAAAGGGTCGTTAAGTAGTTTTTCATTATTTGTTCCGACATCAAGTGTTATGGGTAAAGTGCAAGCCGGATGGATGCCGCCTGCTGCAACATAAAGATTAATCTTACCGACCGGAATTCCCATACCGTCTGAACCAAGGTCACCTAATCCGAGAATGCGTTCGCCATCAGTTACGACTATCAGGTAAACATCCTGCTGGCTGATACTTTGGAAAATTCTGTCAATGTTTTGGATATTCGTAACATTAAGATATATACCTCTGTAACGACGGGTTATATGGCTCAACTCCTGACAAGCCTGTCCTACTGTAGGTGTATATACAATAGAAATCATTTCTTGCAAATGAGAAGACAATAACTTATAAAACAAAATTTCGTTTCTGTTTAATAAACCTTGAAGAAAAATATATCTTTCAAGAGGCGATTCCTTTTTCAGATAGGATTCATATGAACGTAGAACTTGAATTTCGATTGAAGAAATTTCGTATCTTATTAATCCTTCAAGCTCCAGACTAAGTCTTTCCTCTTCGTTAAAAGATGAACCTTTATTTAAAAACGGTTCATTCAATAACTGTTGTCCTTTAAGATATACTTCAAGGTATTCCTCTTGTGTAAGAGGGTCAATTTTCAAAGAGAATGTTTTCATTTCTATTTAATATCCTTTAAATTTTTTATTTGTCCCAAAAAATATATTATCAAAGTAGTATATTTATTTCAAAATTACATATATATTAACTTAATTACAATTTTCTTAAATTTATATAAATAAAATAATTTATTCTTAAATATTTATATCCCTAACTCAATAATCCAGATACGTAGTGTATATAGAAAATATGGGATTGTACAAGCTAAATAATATTCAATAATATAATTTTATATTGCTTATTAAAAAAATTTCTTGTATATTATTCGTGTTCAGTTCAGATAGAAGTCTATAAATAAAAATATATTATTTTATAAATGCTATTCAACAAAATAGTGCAAATGAATTAAGAATAAATACAAAAAAATTACAACCGGGAATTTATTTCTATAAATTAAATGGAAGCAACAAAACTTTTTTAGGGAAATTTATAATTGTAAGATAAATTATATTTAAATGAGAGTACAGAAAAAGGAGTACAATAGTACAACATCGCTGATAGTTCTGACATCGTTGTTTTTTATGTGGGGATTTATAACCTGCATGAACGATATTCTTACACCTTATTTAAAAGGGGTATTTCTTTCATAGGGTCAGTTATTTATTTTTTTATATCATCGAGAATCGGTGACCCAATAAATAAAATAGGATATAAAAACGGAATAATTTTAGGATTACTTTTATCAGCATTTGGTACTCTATTGTTTTATCCGGCAGCTCAATTTGTTTCTTATATATTTTTTCTCTCTGCATTATTTATATTAGGTCTTGGATTTACAATTCTCCAGATTGCAGCCAATCCTTATGTTGCCATAATAGGTCCTCCCGAAACAGCATCGAGCAGATTAAATTTATCACAGGGTTTCAATTCATTCGGAACTACAATAGCTCCACTTATTGGTGGGTATCTTATTTTCAAATATTTTGTTACAAACTCTTCAGGTGCAGATTCAGTTAAAATACCATACCTTGTTTTTACAATACTCTTTTTATTACTTGCATTGATAATAAAATTCTCCAATCTGCCTGTTTTTTCTCAGCAGGTACATTTTCGTAAAGGTGCAGGAGCATTAAAATATAAACATCTTGTCCTTGGCATGATAGCAATATTCATGTATGTAGGCGGCGAAGTCAGCATTGGTACACTTATGATAAGTTATCTTGGCTTGAAAGAGATTGCAGGACTGAAACCTGCAGAGGCAAGTACTTTCGTCGCTTTTTACTGGGGCGGCTTAATGATTGGAAGATTTATAGGCTCAATTTCTTTAAGCGGTATGAAAAATACTTCCAAACAAATTCTGATGCTCACAATTCCCATCATTGCATTTTTAATTATTTTTTATTTTAAAGGATTTGATATTGCCTTGATTTATTCTATCATTTTGATTTTAAATATTATAGCATTTAATTTGGGAAGATATATACCTTCACGAACGCTTTTTGTTTTTGCACTATTTGCGGAATTATTATTAATTGCATCACTTTTTTCAAGTGGTAAAGTAGCCATGTGGTCTGTTATTGGAATTGGTTTGTTCAATTCTATTATGTGGTCTAATATTTTTACATTGGCTATAGATGGTTTAGGTGAGCATACAAGCCAAGGCTCATCATTATTGGTAATGGCAATTTTAGGTGGGGCAATAATTCCGGTTATACAAGGTGCCACGGCAGATGCTTTAGGAATTCATCTTTCATTTATTGTACCATTATTATCTTATTTATATATTGCGTTTTATGGATTAAAAGGATTTAATTTGGGACGAGCTAAAACAGATTATTCCTAAATTTTAAAATAAAATATTATGCAAAAAAAACAATATGCTATAGGGATTGATATCGGAGGTACCAATACTGTTGCAGGTTTAGTGGCAAAGTCCGGAGAATGTAATGGTAAACAAATTTTTAGAACGGAAAATTATGATGATGTAAACTTGTTTATTGATGAGTTGGTAAAACATATAAAAAGTTTACAGGCAAATTTACAATCTGATGAAGAA
>JBEKWK010000564.1:0-3010 GCA_049513175.1 FCB group bacterium | reverse complement strand
CTTGTATATCCCCACCATAGCAGTACCAATGGCTTATACAACTATCAAAAACCTCTGTTTTATACAATTCTATTGAATTTTCGATTACTTTGTTGTTGCCATAAATAATTGGTAAAATATTATCAATAACTTTGATTTGTAAAGTTACTTCTTTATTACACGAAGTCAAAGGGATTGATTGAGTTAACTTCAGGGTATAATCTCCAGATTCGTCCCATTTTAATATAATTGAAGTATCGTTGGGGACTTTTGAATAACTTGCAATATAATCATTCCATTTATTTTTTGTAGAATCTACTTTTAAAGTAGTATATATTGCTTCATAATTTAAACAAACAAGTCGAGGACCTGAAATAACAGGATTTAGTGATGGTATTACGTTTACAGGCAATGTAACATTCCTCGAATTGTTTGTAGTTGCAATATTCTCAAACAATGTAATTGAGTCAGTACCTATCCTCGTCCATGTTACATATCGTTTCCATTTTTCATACTGAGCTGAAAATACACCTCCGTTTATATTCCAATTATAGTTGATATTGGGGAAATTATCTGTATAATATTGATCAAATCCAAGACATGCTGCTTTTGGTCCAAAAATATTTGGGGTAATAATAGTAATATTATTATTTAAATATGTTAATTTTCCAGGTGCAGTGCTTATTACACGTAATTTATATAATGAACTTGTGGGCAGATTTTCTGGAATTTTAGAATTAATAGATAAACTCTTTTCGCTATTAACAGAATTGAGATTTGTCCTTGTAATAAAGCTACTGTTAGTATCTGATAATTGTAAATAAAATATATTTTCAGAATTAAAATCCATATTTGTTGTTATATTAACTTTGATGCTGTCTCCGGAAAAAAAAGTATCTCCGTTTTCTATTTGAGCTTGTATAGTTTGTGGAAATTTTTCAAAGGTTAATCTTGCAAGCCCCTCAGACAAAATCCCATCATATTTTTTAAATTTTCCACCTGCAATCATTTTCCTATCCTTTTGTAAAGTGATGCAATAGACTCCGTTATCAAATCCTGAAGAATTAGTATCTGTGGAATTTAAACTACCATCTTTATTTAATTGACAAATTCCATGTTGAGTAATATTATTATAGTGAGAGAAATTACCACCAACTAAAATTTTGCCATCATCTTGTAATAATATTGTCAGTACCGTACCGTCAAACCCATCCTGAACTTTTAAAGTCGTGTCAATTGAACCATCACGATTAAAACGAATAAATTTGCCCGTATGTACCCATACAGTATCTACCAAAATACCATTAAAATCTCCACCTAAAATTATTTTCCCTTCAGAATCTATATCTATTGTATGTACTGGATCTTCAAAAATAGTATTTTTTAAAAATAGTGTATCAAAAGACCCATCATAGTTAATGCAAGCTATATTCATACATTTTTTATTGCCTGATGCCCAGAATGACCCACCCACTAATAACTTGTTCCCTGGAAGTGCTTTAATCACCTCTATCAGACCACTATAAAATACAGATTTATTAAAACTTGTATCTTGTGAACCATCAAAATTTAATCTCATTAATTTTGAGCCACCATCTGAGTTATAACTAATTACTATTTTATTTTGCACAATTTCACATCTATTTATACCGTAGTAAGAATCTATAACTGGTCGAAAACTACTGTCTACTGAACCATCAGGATTCAATCGTATTAAATAAGGATTATAATTATAATTTTTCTTGTATGAACCCAAAAGACCTCCAACTAAAATTTTACCGTCATTTTGGATTGTAATTGTATAAACTTCATCATCAAAGCCTTCTCCAACATTAAAAGTTGTATCTATGCTTCCATCGAAATTTAATCTTATAATTCCATTGAATGACCTATTATTAAACATCTGAAAAACTCCGCCGACTAATATTTTACCATCAGGCTGTAATTTTATTGCATACACACGGCTTTCAGGTATATATGAAGGTAACTCAAACCCGGGACTTATATCAAACGTTGAATCATAATAGAAAACCTGGCTAAAAGAATTATTAATTGCGAATATTAACAATATCAAGATTAAAATAGGGAAATAAAGTATTAACTTTGTCATATTTTCACAATTTATTTTTAACAAATATACTCCAACCGGCAGTTGGTGTGTATCAATTGTTAAATTAAAATCTTTATTTATACTTTCATATTTTTGCGAATATACTTCCTCACCAAGTAAGTCCAAAAGCATGATTTCAGCATTTTGAAAATCACAATTGGAAAAAACTATGATTAGATTATCAGAGCTAGGATTAGGAAAAACATAGATATTCTGAGTTCCTTCATTAACGGATTTAACATCAGATATTTGCACATCCATAAAGGTAGAACTACTGCATCCTGTTTCACCTAAAGACTGAACAAGGTATATCGTCCCGGTACCCGGTTTATCCCAATAAATCAAAACAGAATCTTCATTCGGAGAACCTGTAATATTACCACCATAAACATACCAATGTTCTACACTATTTGTAAATCCGGTTACAGTGTATAAATAGGGACTATTTACAATAACTTTATTGTTGCCATTTATAACAGGTTTTATTTTATCCATTACTTTAATAGTAATATTTACATCTTTCTCACAACTTGTCTGAGGAATTGATTGTTTTAGAGTAAGAGTGTAATCACCTGCCTTGGACCACATCAATACAATCGAAGTATCACTTAGCAGTTTCCAGTAACTTGGATTCGAAGTCGTATTCCATGAATTTAAAGTGGAATCAGCTTTCAAAGTTGTATATATTGCTTCATTGTTAATACATATAAGTTGAGGACCTGTAATATCAGGATTGGGAGCAGATACGACAAATACAGGCATTGTAATTGTTCTGGAGCTATTTGTATTTGATATATTTTCTATCAAAGTTATCGAACCTAGACCTAATTTAGTCCATTTTACATCTTTTGACCAAGGGGTTCTTAAACCCTGAAATTCTCCTCCATAAATATTCCATTCATATTGGATATCCCCAAATAA
>JBEKWK010000563.1:0-3628 GCA_049513175.1 FCB group bacterium | reverse complement strand
AACAAAACGACCCGCCAATCGGTTCCTATACTGATTTTTCAAGCGGAGCAATGCAGAAAACAGACAATCCTCTTGATTTGGCAGTTGATAATGTAAATGAATTTTTTGTACTTCAGGATGAAAACGAAAATCAATATTTATCAAAGGCAGGTCATTTTAAGTTAAACCCAGATGGAACGATTCAAGCCATGGACGGCAAAATTTTAATGGGAGTAGAAGGACCAATTACCCTGAAAAAGGAATTTAACAGGAACCCCGTTGAACTTGATGATACAAAAGAAATCAATTTGAAAATCAATAAAAACGGGGAGGTCTTTGTTAATGGTTCTGCTATGGGAGCGATACAAATCGTGAATGTAGAAAATCCTGAGTCACTCGACAGGGTATCAAATAATTGCTTTGTAGCGACAAAAGATACCATTGCAAGACAAACGAAACAGGATGATGTATCAGTTCAGCAAGGGTGGATTGAAAATTCTAATGTCAGTGTGGTCAAAGAAATGGTTGCAATGATTGAGCTTCAGAGGACTTTTGAAGCCGGAAGTAAAGTCATTCAAGCTAACAATGAGACTCTTGATAAGGATACGCAGTTAGGCAGATATTATTAATTCTGAATTCTGAATTCTGAATTCTGAATTAAGAAAATATAAAGATTTGAAAATATTATAAATTCAAGGATGAACAAATGGACAAAACGCTAAGGACGGCGGCTTCCGGATTATCGGCACAGCAACAATATGTTGAAATTATCTCTAATAATCTTGCCAATGTTAATACGACAGGCTTCAAAAAGACCAGGCCTGAATTTCAGGATTTACTTTATGAAACCCTGAGACCTGCAGGAGGAAACAGCAGGAATGGCATAGAGCCCATGAATGAGGTGCAGATTGGCTCCGGCACACAATTATCGAGTACTACAAAGCAGTTTGCACAGGGGGATATAAAAGAAACAAGTAATCCCCTGGATATAGCAATAAACGGTGAAGGCTTTTTTATCGTGAAGAAGCCTGATAATTCTTATGCCTATACGCGTGACGGTTCCTTTAAGACCGATAAAAACGGTGAAATTGTAACAGAACAGGGTTATCCTTTAGACCCGGGTTTTAATATCCCACAGGATGCAATAAGCATTTCAATTTCGAGAGATGGAGTCGTTAGCGCCCAAATGGATAATACGACGGATGATATGACACTTGGACAAATAGAATTGGCAAGATTTATTAACCCTGCAGGACTTCGCAATGTTGGTGATAATCTTTATGTCGAGACTCAATCATCGGGAAAGGCTTTTTTTGAACAGCCGGGGATGAATAATACGGGAGAATTGGTGCAGGCAAACTTAGAAGCATCAAATGTTGATATTGTTGAAGAAATGGTAAATATGATTATAGCCCAGCGGGCTTATGAAATAAATTCAAAATCTGTACAAACGGCAGATACTATACTTTCTGATGCTGTTAATTTGAAGAGGTAAGTAATAATATATGTTTTATAAATTAATCAAATATCGCACTCTATACATTATATCAATGTTGTTGATATTCTTTTGTCTGTTCATTAATAATAATCTATATTCAAAATCCACATTTTCAGGTGAGAGATTAAAATCAGCTTGTCTTGAATATATACAGGATAAAGTTGGAACTGATGCAGAGATATCAATATCACAAAAAATTAATACACAAAATTTTGAAGAAGACGGGATTACTGCAAAGTGCCTTGGGGATGAAAAATCTTTCCGCGGCAATGGTTATGTTACAATTGAATTTGAAAAAGATGGACAATTGAAACGACGTGTAGAAGTTCCGGTCCGTGTTAAAATCTTCAAAAACGTTCCAAATGCCTCACATGCTTTAATGAGAGGAGATGTCATAGCAAAAGAAGATATTAATGTAATTAAGACGGATGTGACATACTACAAAGATTATGAACTTTTAAATGAAACAGAATTAATTGGTAAAAAGGTAAAACAAAATGTTTCAGAGAGAACACTTTTTACAAAAATGAATGTTTATGATGACAATATGATAAAAAGAGGTGATAAAGTTACAATAATAGTACAATCCGGTGCTGTTAGAATTACAGCCTCCGGTGAGGCATTGCAGGATGCGGCTATTGGGAAACCGATAATAGTGAAAAGAGATGGTTCACAGGAAAAATTGCAGGGAAAAGTAAATGAGGACGGTACAGTTATTATTTCAGCAAATTAATAATTATAATTAATAGAAAATGAATTTTCTCTGATGTGAAAGCCTTTAAAGAAGGTGATGCTATAATGATTCTAATTGTAGAGGATACGCAGGCAAATAATTCGGCAGAAACTAATGAATCAAGAAATACTGATTTAAATGCTGGTGTAACTTATTCCGGTGGAAATACAAATTTCAGTGGACAGGCAGGTTTAAGCACAGGAAATGCATTCAAGGGTCAGGGACAAAATTCAAGAAACGAAAAAATCCGCTCCCAATTAAGTGCACGTATAACAGGGGTTGAAACTAATGGTAATCTCAAAATCGAAGGCACACGCACCACGAAGGTAAATGGCGAAACACAAAAAATAATTATTAAAGGAGTGGTAAGACCTGTTGATGTGATGGCAAATAATTCTATTTATTCTTATAACATTTTAGATCTAACTTTATTAATAGATGGTGACGGTAACGTTTCGAAAATTCAGGAGCCGGGTCTAATTACCAAATTCCTAAGATTTTTATTTTGAGGTTTAATATAATGGATATAAAATTGTTTAAATTTAAAATGTTAATTGCAATTTCAATAAAACTATCTATAGTTATTTTATTCTTGTTTGTAAATTTAGAATATTTATCTGCAGCAAGAATCAAAGACATTGCAACAATCGAGGGTGTTACCGGTGTTCAGGTAATTGGGTACGGTTTAGTTAGTGGTCTTAATAACACAGGGGATAATCAAAGGTCTTCTTATGCAGTGCAATCTGTTTCAAATATGTTGAAAAGATTTGGTCTTACTCCTCCTCTTATTGACCCTAGAATAAGGAATGTGGCTGCAGTTATGGTTACAGCAACAATTCCATCTTTTTTAAAGCCAGGGTCAAAAGTAGATGTCCAGGTATCATCTATTGGAGATGCGACATCTTTGCAGGGAGGCATATTATTAATGACACCAATGTCTACAGCAACAGGTACTGTAATGGGAATGTCCCAAGGGGCTTTATCAGTGGGAGGATATGATTATCAATCCTTAGGTTCGAGAGTTGGTAGAAACTTCGTAACATCAGGAAGAGTGCCAAATGGATTAATATTAGAACAAGAAGTAAAATCACAGTTTATTCAAAACCAGCTTTTGAAGATTGTACTCAGAGACCCGGATTTCACAACAATTACAAGAGTGGCGACAGCTATTAATGGTGTATCGGGATTAGCTAATGCGGCGACCGCCATTGATGCGGCAACTGTCCAGGTTCAGCTCCCGGCAGGACAAACTCAGCCTCAGATTATGGAATCCATTGCCCAAATCGAGGCTCTTAACATAGTTAGTGACCCTGTAGCCAGGGTTGTTATTAATGAAAGAACGGGTACGATTGTCGTCGGAGGAAACGTGCAGTTATTGCCTGCAGTTATAGCTCATAGCGGGCTGGAAATTCAAATTC
>JBEKWK010000562.1:0-2886 GCA_049513175.1 FCB group bacterium | reverse complement strand
CACTTAAAACTCAAAAATATTTAAAATTAAATTGAGACCTTTTTCCAAAATTTGTGTCATTAGGTATATAACATTGTACAAATTTTTTAAAAGGCAAAACAAAAAGATTTTTTTCCTTATTCTGATATTTCAATAATGCTTTCATCACAGGTTACAGAGCCGGTTGCGGATTTGCGTATGGAAGTAGTTGAATCATGTCAGCAACATGAATATTATGATTATAGGGGAACAATCTATGAAAAAGAATTTGAGATGGCAGTTTGCAGCAAAACGAATTTTGGATATTATATTTTCTTTTGTTGCTTTAATAATTCTATCGCCTCTGTTTTTATTGATTGCAATCGTTATTAAACTTAGTTCCACCGGTCCGGTAATATTTCGTCAAAACCGTATTGGATTAAGAGGAAGAAAGTTTGTATTTCTGAAATTCCGGACAATGATAACGGAACAACAGGAAATGTTTCTTGCAAATAATTTGGAAATACTTATGCAGCAAGGAATCCTCTTTAAAATAACAAATGACCCAAGGATAACATGGGTTGGAAAAATCCTTCGTAAAACAAGCCTGGATGAACTGCCGCAATTAATTAATATTTTTAATGGCAGCATGAGTTTAGTAGGTCCCCGTCCTTTACTTCCCTTTATGCTTGAGCCATTCCCGGAGTTTAACAAAAAGAGATGTTCCATGAGACCGGGTTTAACAGGTTTGTGGCAGGTAAGAGACAGGGCGAATAATACTAAAGCTGAACACATGATGAAACATGATTTGGAATACATTGATTCTTATTCGCTTCTACTTGATATTAAAATAATTATTTCTACTATTCCGAAGGTAATCATAGGGACAGGAGCGTTGTAGTTGTTGGTTGTTAGCAAAATTTGTCCCCCGCCAGCGGGGGAGAATGAAACAACTTATTCAAAATCTCCGCCAGCGGGGGACAACAATTTGATTATCTCCCTCTGGAGGGAGAATTAAAGAGGGAGGAAAATCCGTGCAGTCTAATAATCAGTTTAATCCGTGATACAGACAATTTTTTTAAATTAGTTCTAAATAAAATTAAGAATACAGAACTCAGAATTCAGAATTTTGGAGTTATCATGCGTAAATTATTTTTGTTTCTTTTTATTGCTCTATTTATGAGTCAAGCGGCATCAGCAGTAACTTTTGATACTGTGTGGGTGAAAAATTATAACAATCAATATAATATCTATTTTGCAAGTTTTGCTAAAGATACAACAAAAATCTATGCTGCAATGGATTCAACGATTTACATTTTAGATTTGCAAAATGGAAATATTATTGACAGCATGGAAAAAGCACCCTCTTTAGTCGGACATACTAGATTATCATTTAATGGGAACAGAATTGCTTCAACATTATACGAAAACTATACAGTTATTTGGAATGATTCATCAAAAAGAATAATTAAAACATTTCAATATGATTCAATTAGTGAAATTGATTATCACGGTACCTGTGCATTATCACCTGATGGAAGATATTTTATCGGTAATGCTTCAAGTACATTTTTGGATTATTATCATTTTAAGAAATATCAAACTAAATTATTTGTATATGACCTAAATGCAGATACTTTAGTTAAATGGTTAGATAGTTTATGGAATCCTACTAGAGAAATTCAATATATTACATTTTCCCCCGATGGTAATTATTTTGTTATTTCTGCTGCATTTGTATCAAATAATGGAACTTTAAATAATGGAAGACTTGCTAAATTTTCGGTTAACGGATGGCAGGAGCAAAAAGTGTTAGAAGAATTCGCAGATAGTATTTATGGATACCTTTGTTATTCAAATAATGGTAAATATCTAACAGGAACAAAACCCGACCATTTAGGTTCTTCTTATATATGGGATATGGATGCAGATACACTTTATAGAACGTATACAAGAGAAAAATTAGGCGATAGTTATGGTATGATGAAATTTACACCAGATAACCAATACATTCTCTTTGCAGGTGGGTATTCTGATTCTTTAAGAACACAAATCTGGGATTTTGTTAATGATACATCAGTATATGCTGCAAATTTTCATGCTAGTGCTGCATTTGAAATGTCTATCAATGAGAATTATCTTTTGGTAGGAATATTTAATAAAATATATTTATTAACTCCAAACTGGACTAAAACAGGAATTAGTGATATAATCCAGACAAAATCTTTTAATATTTATCCCAACCCTTCAAGCGATTTTCTAAATATTAATTCTGCAAATATGAACGGCAAAAAGATTGACATTTATGAACGAAGATGTTTGTAAAATAGTTAGGAGTGTGGAGTTAGGAATTAGGAGTTCTAAAAAACTTTAAACTTTATACTTTCAACTTTCTAATGATGAAACTTTGCGTTACTTTGTGTGAAACTTGGCGAACTTTGCGGTTAAATGCCTTTTCTCTGTAGTCTCTGTGCCTTTCTCTCTGTGGTCTCTGTGGTAAAATGCCTTTTATTCGCTTTCTACACACCCCTTAATCCCCTCTCGAGAGGGGAGATTAGCTGTTGAGTGATATTTATAAATTTATATCTTATATTTAATTACAACAAAATTTTAAATACTTTTTTAAACTATTGAAAAAAGCGTTGAAAAAATTATTGAAAAAACTATTGAAAAAACTATTGAAAAAACTATTAAAAAACGGTTGAATAAAATGTTTAAAATTTCATTATTATTTTTGTGCTGAATGTTCTTTGATAAGCGGCGGATTACATTTAATTCTTTGTGCTTTCTTTGTGTCTTATTCTTAGTGACCTTTGTGTTAAAACTCTTAATGGAAAACCTTTAAACACAAAGCACACAAAGTTTTTCACTAAGTTCACAAAGTTAAATTCCTTGGATATTGAATTAAATTTTTAAAGGGCATAAGGA
>JBEKWK010000561.1:0-2506 GCA_049513175.1 FCB group bacterium | reverse complement strand
TCAGCTATTTCCGATTTATTAAAAACAAATAATTTGGATGGAGTAAAATTAATCCCTGCAATGTACCGACCATCCTATGGTATGTATTCCGGCAAAGACTGTTCCGGTTATTTATTAAGATTTCCACTAAACAGTAAATATACTCCATATACGGCAGGGATTAAATTTTTATTAGCATTGAGAAAAGCACATCCTGACCTTGTTAATAAATCCAATTTACCAGCAGATGCTAAATCTATGTTTGAAAAAGCCCTGGGAAGCACCAAACTTTTTGAGGGTATAATAAGCAATACTCCTGATGCACAGGTTCTCGAACTAGCCCGTAAAGGTTTAGATTCCTATTTGCAAATGAGGAAAAAATATCTCCTTTATAATTAGATTTCTATACTTTATTCTCTTAACGATGATGATATTTTAATAAAATCATCCATCAGTTTATCTTTATTTTCAAGAACAGTCCAGCACATGATTTTATAGAAGTACTCTTTGGTCTCAACAACTGTAATTAGATAAAAGATATCAGAACTTTCAATGGAGGCAGTTAATTCACCTTGTACGGCATTATAGCCATGAACATTAACCGAGTATGGTTTTCCGGCTTTAGGGTTATTTATTTTAGTTGAAAATGTATCAATGAAATCTTTATAAAAATCATCCGGACTGGTAAATTTTGCACCGACACTTTCTAATTCTTCTTTCGAATCTTCAATTACAATAACATAGGCTTTCCTGATTATATTCTGATATTGCAGACTGGCGGCATCATTCAACTGTTTTGTTTTGCTCATATAATCGGGTACATTTAAATAATAAATATGCCCGACTTTTTTCTTTTCGAATTTAGTTTGAGCATTAGCTATACTATTTGTAATAAATAATACAAGGCATATTAAAAAAATATATCTAAAAGTTTTCATTTTTGCTCCTGTAATATAGTTTTTGAAAAAATTATTGAACACAAAATACAAATTTTAATATTATTTTTAAGACACATTTATTATTTTCTTTTCAGAAAAAAAAATGAGTTTATATGAACCCAAATTTAAAATAACAATTATGTTTTTACTTCAATATAAGTATTAGAAGTACAAATTAATTAATTGATTAGCTATCCGTTTAGAGTTAAAATTGAGGGAGAGATGTTCAGAATTTTAGGATTAATTTTTTCTTTATTATTTATATATAATTCCTCTTATGCCGTTAATCCGGGTTCAACAGATTCATTAAAAAATCATGATAAAATTATCACAAATGATGTTTCAGATAATGCTGTTAATTCATCGAGGCAAAATGCAATCACAAGGGCAGTAGCAATATGTAGCCCTGCTATTGTAGGAATTAATGTTACAGAGTTGCATAAAGTAGAATATGCCGACCCGTTTGATAATTTTTTTGATGACCCTTTTTTCCGCTATTACCAAAGATACTTCGGAAGGTACAGAGGCACCAATAATTATAGGGAATATGCCGTGCAAAGTCTTGGTTCAGGATTTATAATCTCACCTGACGGGTATATCCTGACAAATCATCATGTCGCTGGTAATGCATCTAAAATTATTATAACTATGACAGACGGTAAAAAATATGATGCAGAGATTATTGGTGCCGATAAGGCAAGTGATGTGGCATTGCTCAAAATAAACGGTAATGATTTTCCTTTCCTAAAGTTTGCAAATTCTGATGATATTATTACCGGTGAATGGGCGATTGCTTTCGGTAATCCTTTTGGATTATTTGATATAAATGCAAAGCCTACAGTTACTGTTGGAGTGGTTTCTAATAAGGGCATTGACTTTACACAGGAAGACAGAGTCTATCGGGGGATGATACAAACCGATGCGGCAATCAGTTCAGGTAATTCCGGTGGTCCTTTGGTTAATGCTTCAGGTGATGTTATCGGGATGAATACCGTAATTTTCTCAACAGCCCTAAGTCAGCGTGGAGCCGGCAGCATTGGTATCGGTTTTGCTATTCCGGTTAACAGAATTAGTAAAATAGTAGAATTATTTAAAAATAATAAGTCAATCAATCGTAATTTTGTAACGGGAATGGAAGTCAGACAGATTGACGAGCAAATTGCTTCTTACCTGAAATCAAATTTAAAAGAAGGTGTTGTTGTTTTTGCAGTCAATAGAAATTCTCCTGCTGAAGAAGCAGGAATTGAGCCGGGGGACATTATACTGGAAATTAACAACAAACCGATTCTCCGTATAGATGATTATAATATTATTGTTCTTGACGGCATTGTAGGCGATAAGCTGGATTTTACTTTACTCCGTGACGATAAAAGAATCAGTAAAACATTAACTTTAAAACCAATAAAGCGGTAATTGTGGAACAGGAAAAAATTAGCGTTCTGAAAGCGGAAAATCTTTTTAAAAAGTTCAAGAAAAGAACTGTTGTAAACGATGTTTCACTCTATGTGAAACAAGGTGAAGTTGTAGGTTTGCTCGGTCCTAACGGTGCCGGTAAAACAACTACCTTCTATATGATTGTTGGTATGATT
>JBEKWK010000560.1:0-2511 GCA_049513175.1 FCB group bacterium | reverse complement strand
TTCAATTTGATACTTATTGGGCTAACTCATGGCGTTCATTAACAGGACCTTCTAATTATGATGCCGCATGGATTTTTGTAAAATATAAAAAGACCGGAATGGGTAGTGATAATAACTGGCATCATGCAACTTTAAGTAATAATTTTAAAGAATATTCAATCTTAACCGATAATGGAGTACCTGCTTCTTTTGCACCTGACTCTAACGGTAAAGGGGTGTTCTTATATCGAAAACAACTTGGAATAGGTGATAATACCTGGCAAGGGACTAGAATTGTTTGGGATATTCAAAAAGATAATATTAAACAAGGTGATGATGTCCAACTAAGAATTTTTGCTATAGAAATGGTCTATATTCCCGAAGGTTCTTTTTACCTTGGTGATGGTACATCCGTAGGCAGGTTTTATACTGGAGGGAATCCAAATGCTCCATATAAAGTAACAGCAACTCCACCAATTCTCTCTAACACTAACGGAGTTTCAGATTTATGGGCTGATGCTTCGGTAAATTCTTTGCCCAGCGGTGATAATGCTCCTCCCGCCTGGGATAATCCCGGTGGTAACCAGACATTGAATCCAAGTTATCCTTCAGGATATCATGGTTTTTATATTATGAAATATGAACTTTCCCAGGGATTATATACTGCATTCCTTAATACTATCACTTCTAACCAGGCAAAAATTTACTTTATGTCTGAAGATATTTTAAAAGGATATGCAGGTCTGCCTTTTCCATACAGAGCGAGAAATACAATAAATGTTGATTTAAGCGGAACATTTGTTTGTACTGCACCCACCAGGGCTGAAAACTGGATTGGCTGGGAAGACCAAATTGCTTTCGCCGATTGGGCTGCATTGAGACCTGTCACGGAAATGGAATATGAAAAAGCTTGCAGGGGTGCCGACCAACAACCAAACGGTGGAGAATATTCATGGGGAACTACGGATATTTCTTCTGTCCTTGATTTTATTGGTGTTGATGGAAGCGGCACAGAAACGCCCTCTCCTCCTGAGTCCAATACTCTTTATAACAGAACTATACAAGGACCTATCAGGGTGGGGATTCATGAGGGCAAAAAACCTTCAAGAGTATTATCAGGTTCTACCTATTATGGTGTTATGGATATGACCGGTAACGTGAGTGAGCAGGTTGTAACCTTAGGTACTTCACAGGGAAGGCTTTTTATAGGCAATAATGGAGACGGTGAACTTGATACAAATGGGGCTGCCAACGTGCCTTTTTGGCCCAGAGCAGTATATAACCAATATAGTATTGATAATAAAGAAACATATTGGCCCTGGGTCAAATTTCAGGGTCAACAACCGGTATACAACGGTTTAGCCGGTGGCTATGGTTACAAAGGGGGCGATTGGTTGTTGCAGACAACGTTTCTTCAGGCGTGCAGGGTATCAGATAGGAGATGGGCTACATATGCTACTCCAAGGAGACTACCTGAAATCGGTTTCAGAGCCGCCCGTAATGCTCCACCACCACCTGATGAAAGGGCTATAGAATTAAGGGTGCCGAATGGTGGTGAATTATGGCATACAGGTTCATCATATAAAATTGAATGGACAAATTATTTTCTCGATAATGTAAAAATAGAGTATTCACTTAATAGCGGTGGAACATGGAATACCATAATTCCTTCTTATTCTGCAAGTAGCCAGAGCTTTACATGGGCTGTACCTTATACTCCTTCAACAACTTGTAAAATTAGATTAAGTGATGTTGACGACTATAAAATTTTTGATATAAGCGATTCTGTTTTTACAATTGCAGTGCAGGACAATCAATCAATAAAGGTTACAACACCTAATGGGGGTGAAGATTGGACTATAGGAACAAATCAAATAATATCCTGGGAGAGTGCTGAAGTTGATAATGTGAAAATCGAATATACCACGAATAACGGAAGTAAATGGAAATTAATTGCTTCATCTGTACCGGCTACAAGTTCAAGTTTTTCCTGGATTATACCAAATACACCATCTTCAATTTGCAGGGTTAAAATCAGTGATGCATCAAACGCGAGTCTGTATGATTTAACTGATGGATACTTTACTATACGTCCCGCCACAGTTCCTATTATAAAAATTATCACACCTGGGAAAGGCGAACAACTTACAGGTAATTCCACATATAATATAAGCTGGATTAGTCAGAACATTGATACATTAGTTTTGTATTATTCTATTGATTTAGGAATTAATTGGATTAATATTGTAACAATATCATCATATTTTGATAATTATGATTGGAAAGTACCAAACATATTATCTGATTCATGTAAAATAAAAATAATCAGTCAAAAAGATTCTTCAATTTTCGATGAAACCGATAGCACTTTTTCAATTACTCCAAAAGATGTTGTTCCTGATGATTCAAAGTATAATTTAAATATTCAGGTAAATGAGAATTATGAAATTCTAATTAGTTTTAATTTGGATATATTTTCATTTTTAAAAATTGATATTTTTGACCTTAGAGGAATTATAAAATCAGAATTAT
>JBEKWK010000559.1:0-2512 GCA_049513175.1 FCB group bacterium | reverse complement strand
ACAATTTATTCATTTTTTGAAAATGAGGTTCCAAGGGTAAAAATTAAACTACCCAATGGAAGTAATTTGTATATTTCCGTCTTCAATAGCTACGGAGTTTTGATAACAAAATATATAAATTATTTTGATAAAGGAAGCCACGAATTCGGCTTCCATTCTGCAAATATCGCCAATGGAGTATATTTTATTTCAGCAAATAACGGCTACGAAACAAAAACTGCAAAGTTTATGAAATCCGGCAGCAGCAATGGAGAAATGTCTTATATCGAGTACATTGGAACAAGTTCCACATCTATATCAAAATTTAATAATACAAACATAACATTTACCGATGAATATAGATTCATCGGCTATGCAAGCGGTTTCAATGCTTGTACAATTGATAACATCATTCCGGAAAATAATAAAAACTATGTTTTTATGTTAAAACCTTATTCTCCATGGACAGTGAGGAAAGCTTCAATAAAAATTAATCTTCCAGCTATATTATCTTGGAAGGAAGATACATATATAGGAGGTCAAGGAAAGAGTTATTCCGGAGTAGATTCTACATATTTTAATTTTAATTTTAACTTTAATGACTCTATAGATGAATCTTTTCATTATGATTGTGATACATTAAATGATGATAATACAATTAATATCAGATTATGTTCCTATAATGGTTATGGTCTTTATGGTATAAATGGTTTTTTAACTTGTACAATTGATACTTTAAATAAACTTTTAAAAGCTTTAGATATAAATTACTACGCCGAAATTAGGGATAATGAAACTGGTTATTATGATTATTTTAAAACAAGTTTATCAATTAATATTACATCCATAAATTGTTATATTTTAAATTCTAATCATATAAGTGCTGAACTAAAAAAAGAAAATATTCAGGTTTTGCCTACATGTAATTATAGTAACCATGATGAATCTGGGGTATTAATTCCAACTTATGTTAAAAATACTAATTTAGATAAATTACTCCCTGCTGATGATAATACATATATAAAAATAGAATTGACCGAATGAAATAAAATTATTTTTTATTATTGTTATACTTTGCTTTTGTTTCCAATAATTGCATTTGATTTTGTGAATGTGTTATGTAAGAATAGTCTTTTTGTTTTTTAATGGAGTAATTAAGAATTAAAGCTTCGGTCATAGGATTGCGGTTCTTTTCTTTTGCCCCTATATGATAAAAATGTTCTTTAGTGAGTATATTGTTACCATTGTATTTTTCTACTTCAAGATTGCTTCTGAATTGATTACTATGCCATGTTGAAAGAATATATTTTGATTTGAAATTATCTAATAAATCAAATAAATCCTTCTCGTCATTTTCATTCCAGGAATCATAATAGTCAACATGCCTGCCAAGATACGGAGGGTCACAATAGATAAGAGCATCTTCTGTTACTAATTTTAGAGTGTCCCTGAAATCCTGACAAATAAATTCCCAATTCAAAATTTTTAATGCTTTATGAATGTAATCAATTTGATTTATAATTTTTGTAATATACGCTTTTGCAAATCTTTGAGGTTTGTGTCCAAAAGGTACATTAAATTTACCGTCTTTATTAAACCGAATCATTCCGTTAAAGCATGAACGGTTAAGAAAAAGGAAATCAAAGGAATTAAAATCAGTATTAAATCTTTGCCGTACTTCATTATAATATTTCTGACCTGATTTTGATAACTTTTCACCTTCAGTTTCTAAATACATTTTTGCTTTTGCAGGTGTAATATTACCGATTTTAATATTATTATAAAAGTTAATTAAATGAGGATTAATATCTGCGAAAACAGCATTATTCGGGCGAATGTTAAATCCTACTACACCAGAGCCCATAAAAGGCTCAATCCATTTAGAGTACTTTATATCGGTAATATTTTCTTTTATCCATGAAACAAGTTTCGTCTTTATACCCTGGCATTTGATAGGTGGAACAAAGATTTTCATTGTTTTTTACCCTTTTTTGACTTTTGATTTATTTTCTCTAAACTGATACCTCTATAATTTAAGAAGTCTTTAAGATTGGTAATTTTCTTTTCTTTCTCATTTTCATCTTTAATTGTGATTTTACCATAATTCATCCAGTAGTCATCGAATATTTCTTCACCTAAGTTTTTAAAAATACCATTCCCATTAATAATATCTTGAATATTATTTATACTTCCAATGTTTGCTGTATTACCTGAACCGCTTCTTTCACCGGCTATTTCCCATTTTTCGCAAACAAAAAATTCAAAATCTTTGATTACGGAAATAATGGATTTTAATTTATCGAAAGAATATATTTGTGTTTCATCAATATTTTCAGGGGCATTTCTTGAATAAATAATACCGAGGCAAAAGTGCCCTAAATATTCATTATAGGGAAATTGGATATTCTTTTTACTTGTTCTATTTATAAAATATTCTCCATGTGAGCCAAGTGTAAATCCATTACAAAATTCAGGATTCGATTGCAAACGATAAGTTGTTTTAAAATCAACTGCAAATTTTATTTTTTCATTA
>JBEKWK010000558.1:0-2513 GCA_049513175.1 FCB group bacterium | reverse complement strand
ATCAATCCGTTTGATGCTGCAATATGTTCCATATCCGCTTCCAAACTTAGCCTGTTTTCCGGTGCTCTTAACTGGTTTATTGTCATTTTAAGTAATTTTTCTTTAGAAAAGCCATATTGTTTTACTGCTTTATCATTAACCTGTACAAGATTACCTTTTTCATCTTTAAGAATTATAATATCATTTGCATATTTTGTAAGATATTCTAATTGCAGGCTTAGATCTTTGTGCTTTACTTCTGTAAAATGGGGAATTTTTATATTTTCAATATTCTTTTCTTCTTCATTTTTGTTTTTTTGAGGCATTTTTTCACACTAAAATTTTGTGATTATATTAGGAATTAATTTTTCAAGTCCATCTATTGAAGTGTTTTGAATTTAAATAAATTTATTATTAATATATAGGCACTTAGCGTCGGCTGATACTAAAGGAGATTTCGGTAACTTCGGCATAGATACTACCTCAAATAGTGAGGGAAAATTTCACTTTGAATCTTAAATCAATTTTATTTAAACAAATCTATATAAATTAAAAGTTATAAAGCCATAATATAGAAACCTATTTGTAAGGTATAGATTTACGAGATACATTTTATAGACATAGTGTAAATTTAATTATTGCAATTAATAAAAACAATTTGATTTTTGTAAGCAATGTGTACTTTTGTTCATATTCAACATATATTAGCTAGTAATAAAACTAGTAATAAAATCTTTAGATAATAAATTATTCATCTCAGATAATCTGATGAATCATTGATGACTGTAATTTGTTACTCTAATTAAATAGATATATATTGCAAAAAATAACTTAATATATATTACAAGAAAATCCAGATTTGTCAAGAAGCAAAATCCTGACGATTCAATATTAATGGAGTAATTTTCTATGGATAATCCTCAAAAAATATTAATCGTTGATGATATTAGTTTAAACTGCAAACTGCTTTATCAATTATTAAAAGGTATGGTTGTTGAAATAAAAATGACATATTCCGGGAAAGATGCTTTAGAAATTCTTGACAACGATTCAGAGTATGATTTAATATTAATGGATGTGCAGATGCCCGGTATGGACGGCTTTGTAACTGTAAAGCAAATTAAAGAAAATGAATCTTTAAAAGAAATCCCCGTAATTTTTATAACTGCATATTACAATACAAAAGAATTCATACAAGCCGGTTACAACCTCGGTGCCTACGATTATATAACTAAACCTTTCGATAATGAAATTCTAAAAAACAAAGTAAAACTTTTTCTTACACTTCAGAAACAGAAAAAAATAATTGCAGAATATGCTCAAAAAGCTGAACAATATGCAAAGGCACAGAAGTTATCCTCTATAGGTCAGCTAGCTGCCGGCATTGCACATGAGATAAATACACCTATGCAATATATCGGGGATAACAATTATTTTTTCAAAGAATCATTCGGAAAATTAAAAGAATATGTGCAGGAGCTTGAAAACCGGCTTATAAATCCTCCTGAATCCCCCTTTGACAAAGCTGAGAAAGAGTTAATTAAGTTTAAGGAAGAAAAAGAAATTGATTATTTAATGAAAGAAATACCCATAGCGATGGAGCGTACCGAAGACGGTATCAATAGGGTAAGAAATATTATTTCGGCAATGAAAAAAATTGCTCATCCTTCAGGTCAGCAAAAGACATTATCGGATATTAACCAGGCTATTGAAATTACTTCCATAATTACAAGAAATGAATGGAAATATATTGCTGATTTAGAGCTGATACCTGAGCCGGGATTACCTCCTGTGAAATGTTTAATTGATGAAATAAACCAGGTAATATTAAATTTAATAATTAATTCTTCACATGCAATAGAAGAGCAAGTGAAAAAAAATATTTATGCCAAAGGGAAAATAACTATTTCCACACATTCTGACTCGGAAAATGTAGAAATTAAAATAAGTGACAATGGGTGCGGTATTCCATCTGAAAATTTAGAAAAAATATTTAACCCGCTATTCACTACCAAAGACATAGGTAAGGGAACCGGACAGGGTTTGGCAATTGCACTGGATATAATAGAGAATAAGCATAGAGGAAAAATTAATGTAGAATCAATATTGGAAAAAGGAACTACATTCACTTTACTTTTACCTAAATAATTCATAAAAATAAATTAGTAATCCGGATTAAATAAAACAATAATATTTTGGATTAAACATGAATAACAGGATACTATTCGTTGATGATGATTATGACGTTCTTTCAGCCTACGAAAGAAATTTGAGGAAAATCTATAGTGTAAATACTGCGTTAAGCGGAGTGGAAGCATTAGGTATAATTCGGGAATCAGCCACTTTTGCAGTAGTAGTATCTGACTATAAGATGCCTCAAATAAACGGGATTGATTTTCTGGCAGAAGTAAGAAAAATATCACCTGATACCGTAAGAATTATAATAACAGGCTATGCAGACATGCAAATATGTATTGATGCGGTAAATGAAGGAAATGTTTACAGGTTTTTGACTAAGCCCTACCCTACTGAAT
>JBEKWK010000557.1:0-2516 GCA_049513175.1 FCB group bacterium | reverse complement strand
TCTTGTATTGAGTGATAATCCCTTATTAATTCTGCCTTCAAAAAAAACATCTGATTATGATGTCTCCGTTAAATTTGCAGACTTAGTAAAGGAGAGCGATTATAAAATTGATTTCAAATCCTGTGATGAGCTTACTAATGATGACTGGCAGAACCGTTCTCTGATTGTACTTGGGAATGACAAATCAAATTCTTTCTTTAAAAATTTAAAAAATCATTATCCTGATAAAGTTGATATTAATGGGAATGATTTAATCCTTAATGATAAAAAATTTACAGCAGAGGGGAATTTACTTTTGCTCAATATGCAGCATCCGCAAAATCCGGATAAATACACATCCGTTATAAATTGCGGTAAAATTGAATCACCCGAACAATTTAGGAGACTTTTTCATTACTTGAGCTATTCTATGGTTTTTCTTAGTAATTCAAAAATGGGCAGACCATTGAGCCAGATGGAAATTTTTCCTGCAATAAAAGATAAAAAGCAATTGCTTTATGAATTCAGTAATTAAGAATTATTACAATTTTCTTAAATAAAGTGACCGTGAAAATATGTAATTCTGAACGAAACGAAGTGTAGTGAGGAATCCAGAAATAGTATTAAAATGGATTCTTCGCTTCGCTCAGAATGACTGCTTAACAGATATAATACTTTTATATTTATTTTATTATATTTATCTTATTCTATACTTATTTCATCTATGAAAATAAAAGCCTGTCCTTCTTTCCCTTCATGCCATCCGGGAATTTTTCCGTAATTCTTCGCTTTCACTCTGACATATCGGGCTTTTTTGCTGAGCTTATAATCATAATTTTTTATAATTACTTTTGTATCTTTATCTGAAATATCATTTTTAATTGTTGCAACAATTTTGAAATTTGTCGTATCATTTGAAATAGCATATTCAATTTGTGTTGGCATCCAAATCCATGAATTGACATCCTGCAAAAATTCTGCTGATATTTTATGAATATTTTGTACTTTTCCCAAATCAACTATTGCTTCAAAATCAGTCCCCTGGTAACCTTGCCAGCCTCCTAATCTCCAATTCTCTTTTCCCCTGATATTGTCTATCAAACCGTCAGGACCACCTGCTGTATATTGCGAATTATAATTTGAAATAAGTTTAACAGTTCGTCCTTCAGGAATTTTGAAAAACTGTCCTGTTGTAACAAAGCTCTTTTTATTTTGTGCATAAGATATGGCTTTAACAGTTAATGATTTATTTATTTCGAACGGTTCATTATATAATAATGATGTACTGTCAGGTTCGCGTCCATCTAATGTATAATATATTTTTGAATCGTTAATTGGTGCTGTAATAACAATTTTCATTCCATTTCTAAATACTTTTCCTTCTGTAATGAAATACGGAATAGGAACAATTAATTCATCTTTAATTTCAGTTTTAGGAATATCATCCTCATTAGTGCCCCATTTGGCAGGGGGTTGTGGACCCATCGCAAATTCAATTTTTCCGCCTTTTAAAATCGAATCATAATTTAGATAACATTTATTATAATCTTCTCCATTTAGTTTAGCAGATTGAATATAAATATTTTCATTGGAAGAATTATTTGCGATAATTATAAATTCTTTTTCATTTTCGAGATTGATAGTTATCTTATCAAACAGGGGAGAGCTTAAAGCATAGTCTAACTGACCGGGGCAAACTGAATACATTCCCATCGCACTCAGAACAAACCATGCCGACATCTGCCCGCAATCTTCATTGCCGCTCAAGCCGTCAATATTATTTGCATAAAGTTCATCGAGAATTTTTCGTACCATTTTCTGTGTTTTCCATGGTGCATCTGCATAATCATACAAATATGCTATGTGATGGCTGGGTTCGTTTCCATGTGCATATTGACCTATTAACCCCGATATATCTGATTGCACCCTGCCGGTAAGTTTAGTGTTTGTTGAAAATAATTCATCAAGTTTCTTTTCCAGATTTTTCTTACCGCCTAATAAATTTATGAAACTTGTAATATCCTGGGGGACATAAAAAGTATACTGCCAACAGTTTGCTTCTGTATAATTATTATTTACTTCAGTTGGGTCAAAAGGAGTGTACCAGCCTCCGTTGAACTTTGCCCGTATAAAGCCTGTTTTGTTATCAAATAAGTTTTTATAAAATTGTGCTCTTTGTATATATTCTGAATAATCATCTGACTGACCAAGTTTTTGAGCCATCTGTGCAATGCACCAATCATCATAGGCATATTCTAATGTTTTTGAAACGGATTCATTTTCGACATCACTGCTTAAATAACCCATTTTTCTATATGAAGACAAACCGAATTTATCCTGAGTAGCACTATGTTTCATTGCTTCAAAAGCTTTAAGAGAATCATAATCATTAATTCCTTTCATAAAAGCATCTGTGATAACAGAAACCGAATGATAGCCAATCATACAAAATGTTTCATTTGCTGATAACTCCCAGACAGGCAGCAAGCCCCCGTTTTCATATTCGGATATAAAAGTATTTATAAAATCATTTGTTC
>JBEKWK010000556.1:0-2521 GCA_049513175.1 FCB group bacterium | reverse complement strand
AATCATTTCCGGGTCATGGTCTAAGAACTGAATGCTATCCAAATAAGATTTAATGAATTTTAAATTATTATTTATTTCATCTTTAAGGGTAGGAATTTCTATATTTATATTTTTCTTAAGAAAATTGGCACCAATACTATAACCCTTATTAATTACCGTTCCATTTCTTAAATTCTCTAACAAGTCAAATGCACTTTGTAAGTTATTTATTCCAACTAACTTATTTTCCTTAACTGATTTTTCTAAAAAAAGGTATTGTTCATTTACTTGCTTACAGATATTTTCATAATCCTGTCTTTCATTTGTTTTAAAATTGGTGTAATTCAGATTATCAAAAATAAATTTCAATTGTTCTATAAATTGTAAAAGGGATGGGAAAATTATCTTATATAATTCATCATCACGAACGGATAATATTTCATCGTCAGTTTTATTCTCATAATAATTTCTTAAGCTATATAATATCTCTCTTCTATCTAATAAGATTTTTAAATAATTTTCAACTTTTTTTCTATTCAAATATTTAAATAACATATTCGCTTTATGTCTTTTTTCAGAGTTGTACTCGCTGAGCCAGCCTTCCATAGTCGAAATAATTGCATTCGTTTTCAAATTAATCACATCGGTTTCGCTTAATTCAACAAAATTTGGTGATACTCCGGTTTCTATTGGAAAATCTCTTAATATAGATGAGCAAAAACTATGAATAGTGGTAATTCTCGAATTAGAAAGGTGGTCTCTTATATAAAGTAATTTTTCCAAATCCCTGCCGGATTGATTTGCTTTTATTTGTGCTTCGATGCTTTTAGCAATTTTTGCTTTAATTTCTGTTGCGGCTTTTCTGGTAAAAGTTATAGCTACTATTTCTTTTGGCTCACAATTTAACTTACTGCTATGAGAAGGATTGTATAAAATATTCAAATATCTTTTATTGAGAACCGTGGTTTTACCTGACCCTGCATTTGCAGTTACTGCAATGTGCCTGTCATAAGCCTGGGCTAACTTTTGCTCTCTTGTATCTTTTTCTTCGCTCATAAAATAATATTACAACAATTCTAAATTATCCGAGTTTCGATTTAAGCATAAATAAAACCTTTTGCTTTTAACCATTTTCCGATTCTGGGTTCGACCTTTATTACAAGATAAGCACAGAACATACCTGCAATAACATCAACTACGTAATGATAACGTAAATATATTGTTGCAAATATTAAACTTGAACCAAAAATATAAATCATATACCTGAATTTTGACCTGAATTTATAAGCCATATATATATTTACAATAGTATTTAATGTATGTCCGCTCGGCATACAATCCCTGTATACAAATTCCGCGGGGTAGGCTGTACCGGGTATTATCCCTCCTCCAACATTTACGATATTTCTAAAAAATTCAGTTAACCATAGACCGGGCAATTCTTTAGAAAGCATAGCAAAATTATGAAGAGTAAATCTCGGTCCGATTGCAGGCAATATGAAATAAAGCAGGTATGAAATAAAATAGGCAAAAAGCATAATTCCGGCAAAAGTGTTAAACTCTTTATCCGATTTTGTAAAATGTATTTCTATACCATGTATCAGGGGTAACAGGAAATATGTCATATATGCGAGTTGAAGATATTCAGTTAATAAAGGATTTGATATTTTTAAAATCCATTTTGTCGGGTCTGTACCAAATATGGCTCTATCACAGTTAATCAACAACTGGTCATAATCATGAGGATTGATAATCATGACATAATTTTGCATTTGAGTGTAAATTAAAAAAATTATCGGAATAAGATATAATCTTCTCATAACCAGGAATAAACTACCTGCATTTAGTTTAACCGCAGCAGTTGTAATTGCAATTATCGCAAGTGCCATAAATAAATTTAACAGAATCAGGTTTGAAGCATCCCTTATATGAGGGTATAGTATCAGTGCAAGAACAGTATAAATAAAAAGAATTACCAGTGTATATACATCAGCTAATGTAAGAATTTCCTTTAAATTATATTTGAATACAGGTTCCGAACCAAAAATTTTCATTAGAAATATCTTATATCAAATAAAAATTTGTTTAACAACTAAATTTGTTAATAGTAAACTAATATTCTTTTTTGAATTTTTCTAAAAAATTATAAAAAATTATAAAATCCTTGACAGATAACTCTTCGGCTCTTTTTGCAAAATAATCAATTGAGTTCTCTTCGGCTTTTTGAAAAATTTCATTACTCCTATTGTCAAAATTTTTTAATAAATAATCCTTTAAGGAATTTTTAAGCACTTTGCGTCTTTGTCCAAAAGAAGCTTTCACCAATTTCATTATGGGATTGAAATCTATTTCATTTTTGTTATCTACATCGAATTGAATCTCAATTATAGTAGATACAACCTTGGGTTTAGGATAAAAGCAGGAAGGAGAAATGTCAAATTCAATTTTTGCTTTGCTTAAAAGTCCGGCAGCTACAGATAAAATACCATAATCCTTACTTCCCGGCTGGCTGCAAATTCTATGAGCCACCTCCTTTTGAACC
>JBEKWK010000555.1:0-2525 GCA_049513175.1 FCB group bacterium | reverse complement strand
ATTTCAAATTCATTGGTCAGGTCCAAATAATTTTACTTCAGATTTACAAAATCCCATAATTATTGGAGTAAAAAGTAATATGAGTGGAAAATATAATTGTACTATTTCTAATCAAGCTAATTGTATAGATAAAACAGTCAACTTTTTTGTGAAAATAAATCCCAAACCTGATGCATCAATCATTCCTACAAATATAATATTATGCGATGGTGATAGTGCAATTCTTAAAGTTAATAACCCAAAAAACAATTATTCATACAAATGGTCTTCAGGTGAAACCTCATCTCAGATTATAATAAAGAAACCGGGTTCATATTCCGTTGATGTTACCGATACTTCGGGCTGTGAATCAATATCAAATAAATGTGATGTGATTATAAAACCCAAGCCTGATGCATCAATAAATTCTTCAACAAATTTAAAATTATGTGATGGTGACAGTGTAATTCTGAAAGTTAACAAACCTAAAACAAATTATTCATATAAATGGTCAACAGGTGATACTACATCTATGATTATTGTTAGGAAAACGGGTTCATATTCTGTTACTGTTACTGATACCTCAGGATGTGATTCAATATCTAACAAATGCGATGTGATTTTCAATCCCAAACCTGATGCATCAATCAGTTCTTCAGCAAATTTTATATCATGCAATGGTGATAGTGCAATTTTAAAAATCAATAACCCAAAAAACAGTTATTCATACAAATGGTCAACAGGTGAAACGTCGCAACAGATTATTGCCAGGAAACCGGGCTCATATTTTGTTACCGTCACAGATACTTCAGGATGCGAATCAATATCAAACATAATTGACATAAGTTACCAAGGGGGAGGAGGTATTATTAATATAGAGTCTATCTTACCTCAGGGAGTATTTCAATTTGATACGGTGGTATATCCGGTAATAAGTTGCAAAAGATTAATTCTTAAAAATTACGGTTTTGATGTAATAAAAATACAAAATGTACAGTTATTTAGAAACATAGAATTTTCAATTCCTCAAAGTCAATTTCCACTTATTATACAACCAGGAGATACAGCCGGTTTAGAGATTTGCTATACACCGTCCCAAAAGGGAATCCAAAGCGATACTCTTATTATACTTGATACCTGCTTCAACATTAATCTGCCATTATCAGCTACCGGAATGCCTGAAGAAATACTTGGGATGTCTAAATGTAATGTAAATGTAAATTTGATTACTCAATTTAAACATTCGGTTGAATTTTCATACCCAATACCAAATCCGGCGACAGATATAATTGAAATCCAATTTAATGGTAATACCAACTTGCAGAATGATGAATTTAAAGAATTAAATATATTATTTGATATTTATGATTTGTATGGTAATTTGATACAAGCAAATTTAAAAGCAGATTTGAACGGACTCATAAATACCTCAACACAATTTGCAGGAGCTTATTCTATTAATATAAGTCATATTGAAAGCGGGTATTATTTTTTAAGGATAAAAAATAGCGGAGAAACAAATATTTTCCCAATAATAATTTATAGATAAAAGGAGTGATATTGCTAAAGAAAATCATTAAATTTTTTATTAATTTATTACCTGAAGGGACTTATGCTCAAAAATTTTATGATAACATTTTTCTTTTATTATTATTCAAAATGAACATAGGAAAGGGAGCTAATACTAAGGATAGCGGCGAAATCAAGGTTTTAAATTATGTTAAAAGAAAATTATCCGGTTCAATAGATGAAATTATTATTTTTGATGTAGGCGCAAATATCGGTGATTACACACAATCCGTTGTTGATGTATTTTCAGAAAATCAAATAAAAGTATATGCTTTTGAACCTTCAAAGCAAACCTATGATAAACTCTCATTAAGATTTAAAGATAATAATTCTGTTATTATAAATAATACCGGATTAAGTGATATAAGCAAAGAAATTGAACTATTCTCAGATTCTGAGTTATCAGGCTTAGCATCAGTATATAACAGAAATTTAAAACATTTCGGGAAAGAATTTCAAAATGTTGAATTAGTTAGTCTTAAAAATATTAAAGAATTCTGTAATGAAAATAATATATATAAAATAGATTTTCTGAAATTAGATGTAGAAGGGCATGAATTCTCTATTCTCAAAGGAGCAGAAGAAATGTTCAATAATAATCAAATCAAATTTATTCAATTTGAATTTGGAGGGTGTAATATAGATTCAAGAACATATTTTCAGGATTTCTTTTATTTACTGTCTGATAAATTTAGAATATACAGAATATTGAAAAATGGCTTATATCCTATCGAAAATTATAGAGAAATAAATGAAATCTTTATTACAACAAACTTTTTTTGTGAATTAAAATCCGGTATATAAATGTGCGGAATATTTGGCTTTACTTTAAAATTAGATGAAAAATTAGCTCATCTAAAAACAATGGGTGAGTTGCAAAAACACAGGGGACCTGATGGCGAAGGATATTATGTAGATGATGACATAGCCTTAGGGATGAGGCGTTTAAGTATAATTGATATAGAAAAAGGGAACCA
>JBEKWK010000554.1:0-2529 GCA_049513175.1 FCB group bacterium | reverse complement strand
TTTTTAAAGTTGACATCAATTTTTACTTTACCGTTAAATTCGGCAAATTTTTGAAAAGAAACATATTCCTGTAATGGTGCATTTTGAACAATTATATCAACTCTCTGATTTTCGTTTTTGCCTTCATCGTAATCCTGGTTTGATATGTATTCAGGAAAAATTGACTCATCTTTTTTGAGTTTTTCTTTTGGAATACCCAGATGAACAAAAGCATTATACACGGCTTCGGTTCTATCTTTCGCAAGGTCTAATCCGTTAGATTCATTTTCTTTTCCCGATGTTGCCCCTTTCAAAATCATTTTTGCTTTATCATTATTTTTTAATATCTGGGCAATTCTTGGCAGAATGTACCTGTGAATATCAACACCATCGCCGTAAAATAATGAAGGTAATTCAAGTTTATCAGAGATATATTTTTCAGGAATTGAAGATGTTCCCCTTTTGAAAAATACGGCGTTAACCAAAGGAAGAGTTGCTAATAGTTCGTTGCCGGTATAGATTCTTCCTTTTATTTCACTGATATTAACATTGATTAGCGGCTGAGGAATTACAGTGTCTTTTTTAATAATTGCAATCTCAGGAATAGTTGTGGTGTCCATAATTGGAAATTCCGGCATTGGTGGCGGTTTGGGAGGTTTAGGTTTCATAGGTAATGCATACCTTACACCGATTTCATATTTCATAGAATACAACTTCCAATTGGCATCGGTTATGACATTAGAGAAATTATAAGTATATAGCACCTCCTGTGTAAAATATAAATGTTCCCCTATTTTCAGAAGATTGTCCAGTCCGAAACTTATTCCATAATTGAAAGAATTTAATGTGGCAATATTACCCGCAGCAATGTCCCTTTCCCTTGTAGTAGAAATTTTATAAACAGCATTGGATGGAGAAATAATATTTTCCTTCTGGGTAAATGAATTGGAAAATGGAAAAGAAAAATTTAACCCTGTGATAAATCTCAATGGTCCGTTAATAAAATCAGGAATGACATCAATCCGCAGTTCAGGTGAAATTTCAACATATTTCAAGGTAACATTAAGATAGTTGTCAGTTGTAACATTGGTTACTCCGCCGGAATTGATATCATCCCTAACAGGTACAGTACTTTCGAGAGTAAATTTGCCTCCTTTATCAGCATAGCCGAAACCCAGGCATAAGGACGTTTTTTCAAATATTGTCATTTCAAACCCAAGTGTAATTGCGGCACCGGTTCCACCGCCTTTTTGGAATAACCCGCAATCAACGGCACCCTGGAAATTTGAAAAATTTGCTTTGTAATAATTTGAAATAATTCCTGCCCTGGGACTAAATGCAAAAATCTCTCTTGGAGAGTAAGGTAAATCTTGAGAAAGCATAGTGGAAAATGAAAATATCCCAATAAGAAAGAACAAAGATAGTTTTATAAACTTATTAATCATTTACTTCCGTCCGAATAACCCAATAAAACCAAGATAAAACCTACAATCCACATCTTTTAAAGATTATATCCACATTCTTAAATATAATATCATAATTAAACAATTCAACTATTTCTTCTTTAGAAATATGTTTCATTAATTCTTCATTTGCAAGTAAAGTATCAAGAAAAGGAATTTTTTCTTCAAAGGTTTTCATAGCAGATTTCTGAACCAATTGATATGCTTCCTGTCTCTTCAATCCTTTTTTTGCAAGTTCCAGCAATACTTTTTGAGAGTGTATTAATCCTAATGTTAAATTAAGATTATCTTTCATTTTTTCCGGATAAACAACTAACTTCTCAATTAGATTAATTGTTTTATTTAGAATGTAATCGAGTGAAATAGTTGAATCTGGAAAAATAACTCTTTCTACCGAACTATGGGAAATATCCCTTTCATGCCAGAGAGCATTATTTTCAATAGAGGCTATAGCATTTGCTCTCAACAAACGAGCCTGCCCGCAGATATTTTCAGATGTAATCGGATTTCTCTTATGCGGCATAGCAGAGCTACCCTTCTGTCCTTTAGAAAAATATTCTTCGGCTTCGGAGACCTCTGTCCTCTGAAGATGGCGTATTTCAGTTGCAATTTTTTCCAGCATTGAACCAATAATAGCTATGGTTGTAAGATATTGTGCATGCCTATCCCTTTGAATCACCTGTGTAGATATTGGTGCGGGTTTAATTCCTAATTTCTCACAAACATATTTTTCCACTTCAGGTGAAATATGCTCGAAAGTGCCGACTGCACCATTTATTTTGCCATAAGAAATATCTTCTAAAGCATATCCCATTCTTTTGATATTTCTCTTACACTCATCAAACCATAAAGCTATTTTGAATCCGAAAGTAATCGGCTCAGCATGGATTCCATGTGTCCTGCCAACACAAATAGTGTATTTATATTCCTTTGCTTTTTGAGACAATACATCTAGTAATTTATGTAAATCATTCAATATTAAATTCCCTGCTTGCTTACACTGAACTGCAAAACAAGTATCGAGGATATCGCTTGAGGTCATTCCCAGATGAATATATCTTGAAGGCTCTCCTACGCTTTCTTCTAA
>JBEKWK010000553.1:0-2530 GCA_049513175.1 FCB group bacterium | reverse complement strand
GTTTACCAGAGTAATGCCATAACATTATTTCGCCATTTGGGAAAATTAACCATCTTGACCAGCCATTTTCATTATTTAGAACAACGAGAATACTTTCATCGAGATATTTTTCATATTGATTATAAATCTCTTTTGGAACATTGTCATCTTTAAATGAATTTTGTCCTTTTTTTGAAAAAGATTTATCATTAACAAATCGAATTACAAGTTTTCTATTTTTATTACCATTAACATGATTTATTAGAAATTCTACTTTTTTTACTCTATTAAGTAAATCATCTTTTTTCTCTAATAATGGTTTTATGCTTCCAATAGTTGAATCATTATCCATGGTGATTTCGAAGTTTAAATTATCTTCTATACTCTTATCATGTAATAAAGCCCCCCAACAAGAACCATCATAATCTATTGAAGATATTGTATTTATTGATGCATCCAAAATATCGAAATATTTTTTAATTGTGTTAATTTCTTTATGTAATAACTGTTCAATTTGATAAAATTTCGAACTGATTCTTATAGATAAATACTCCGGTAATGTATTAATAGCCTTTTTAAATTTAATTTCGTTTATTTTTTTTCTAGAAGAATCTTGAATAAAGTAATTATAGTTTTTAAAAACGAAATAAAAAATTAAGCGGTTAAAATCATCTAATTTATTATCTTCAATTATATTAATAAGCTCATCCTCTAATGCATCTTTATTCGAATATTCAGCAAGTGCTCTTCCTATTCTTGATATAGTTCCGAAGTAATGATTTTTACTAGGATTAATAATTCTAAATAATGAACCTATTAATAAAGCATCTACATTTATATTTAGTTCCTCCAATTCCTTAATATATGTTTGCCTTTTTCCCCAAGCATAACTACCGTCACTTAACCTTTCAAATCTATCATTCATAATATTCAAATGAGATTTAATAAATACTCCCCAATTTGCTGTTTCAGCTGATAATAATGCAATTCTTATTGCATGATCCCTTGGAGTATCATCCATACTACAATGACCAATGACAATCCTGTTTCTTTTTAATTCTAAAGACTTCTCTTTAGAAATAAATTCTCCGACAATCTCTTCAAAAATATCATCAGAATTTCCGTTAATAATTGCTTCATTCAAAGCATTATTAAGTAAATTCCAAAATTCTTCGTTATTTATAAAGTTCTTCTTAATTAATCCTATTTTTAAACTATCCCATTTATTATAATCTTCATAATATTTATTTGATGCTGCAGAATCATTAACATCATAATCCTCATCTGGTTTATTCGTTTTTTTAAATAAATAACTCATAAACAAATCCATTTTAGTTGAATCTTTTGTTTTAGTTATTTCCTTTATATATTCAGCTCTAGTAATTGCTGAATCAGTATATATCTGAGAATTAGTATCAATAATACAATCTGAATATTGAATTTGTTCAGAATAATTTTTAGGGATTATCTGAGAATGAAATTCCTCGAGGAAATATAAGGCTTTTATTGATTCACTTGAGTACTCTGCCTCTTTATAGTATTCATATACCCATTTACCTTTTAGTTCTTTTACTAAATATGAAAGATCGTTATTAATACTAATATTGTACCCATACTCCTGTCCTAATGGTAGGGTGCTAAAAATCACTTCTTCTACTTTTTGATATATTTCATCTTTACTTCTAGTAACTAAAAGGTTATGATCTATAAACGCTGACGGGTATTTTATTTCAAAATCATTAAATGAAATGTTATTATCAAAATCTTTTTTAGCTTCACTAGCTTTATTACCTTCAATCTCAATAAAATGTGCTTTTGCTTGTTGTTCAGAATAAAAAGCTTTGGTTAGTACACAGTTTAAATTTTTTAAATTCAATGAATCTACAATTAATTTAAGTCTATCCATTGTTTTCTTATTATAAATTAGACCATTTTCGTGAAGAATAAATTCTTGTGCGTTCAATATATTTAATAAATTAAATAAAATGAAAGCCAAAATTAATTTTCGCATTTTTCCCATCCACCAAATATTGTTTATTTAGAGTTTTTTTCATAATTCGAATATCGCAATTATTACTTACTTGGTTTTTTAATTCTTAATTATTTTTCACTCACACTCTATTATTTCATATTCTTAATATTTTTATTCAAACAAATTTTTAGAAAAGAAACTAATCTATTTTTTTAAACACTGAAAGGAAAAGTAACGGTTTACTTTTTGATTCAAATGCTACGGGATAACTGTCCCCCATTAAGTTATAGCAGATTGTTAACTGCTCATTTTCATACTTGTAAATTGCAGTAAAATGTTTCCCATTATTTACACCTTCTTTGCCGTAAATATCCATTTTACCATTTCCATACTTTAAAATACCCTTGTCAACAGACTCGGCAATCAAAGTATAACTGCTGTCATTAATGATGAGCTTTTGTTTTTCATAAATCGCCTTAGGAAACATTTTCCCACCCATTTCCTGTTGCAAGGGAACCCAATTTCCGTTAAGGTTAACTTCATTTGTATTTGTTTTATCCGTAGTCGCACAGCTTACGA
>JBEKWK010000552.1:0-2531 GCA_049513175.1 FCB group bacterium | reverse complement strand
AATAATACCTAATATGGCAGTGCCAATGGCTCCGATACCTGTCCAAACAGCATATCCTGTACCGATTGGGATATTTTTTATTGCCAAGGATAAAAAAATCAAACTTGCGATGTAACTTAAAATTGTAATTATACTTGGAATGAGGCGTGTAAATCCCACAGTATATTTAAGCCCGACAGCCCATGCGATTTCAAAGAAACCTGCAATTACGAGATAAAACCAGGACATCAATTCCTTTCAATTTTTTGAAATAAATATATAAATAAAATATATAATTATTCTAAATATTCAAAAGGATAAATATTCTAAAAACTCCTATCATCTCGACTATTTTTTTTAACTTTGTAGATTATATTCATTTTTAGGATTGACAATATGAAAAAGTTATCTATTTTTTTAATTACGATATTTTTTATTTTTTACTCTTATGCAACAGCAGAAAGAAAATATGCTATATATGAAACAGCTACCGGAGAAAAATTAAGTATAAATGAATGGGCTGAAAAATCTCTGAAATATGATGTGATTTTCTTTGGAGAATTTCATGATGATACATTAATTCACCAGCTTCAAAAAGAATATTTAACTGCTCTCTATGAGAAAAATTCTAATATAGCTGTTTCAATGGAAATGTTCGAACGCGATGCTCAAAATGCTATAAATGATTACCTGAACGGGAAATTGTCTGAAGAAGATTTTCTTAAGAGAAGCCGTCCATGGCCCGATTACAAAACATTTTACAGACCTTTGTTAGAACTTGCAAAAAGTCATAATGCTCCTGTCATTGCAGCGAATGTTCCACGTAAATATGCTTCTATGTATTCAAATGACGGTATGGCTGTCATTGACAAACTACCCGCAAGTGAAAGAGGATTGATTGCGGCTAAGATGAAGATTAAGGAAGATGAATATCAAAAAATGTTTTATAAAACCATGTATATGAATTTGGGCGTTGATAGCAATGCTACACTTACTCCCAACCAGGAAAACACAATGTATCTTTATTATGGAGCCCAATGCCTCAAAGATGAAACTATGGCAGAAAGTATTATTAATTTTCTATTTTATTCTACACATGCTGATTATAAACTAATTCACTTTAACGGAGATTTTCATTCAAATAATTATTTGGGAACAGTACAGAAAGTTTGGGACAGAAAAAAAGATGTTAAGATTGCGGTTATTACACCTCTGTATGTTGACGCAGGAAAAAATCCTGATTTTGATGCAACTACAAAGGGACATTGTGATTATTTAATCGTTTTGGAAAACAAGCCTCAAACTCCCGTGACTCAGAGTATGATGGGTGGGCATCTTGGAGAAAATTATATTATGAGCCATAAAATTAATATCAATATTGAACCTTCAAAACATTTTATAGAAGGAACTGATACTTTTAAATTTAAAAATCCAATACTTAAGAAAGCCAGTGTAAATTTATTAAAAGATTTGAGTGTTGAAAGTTTTTCTTCACCAAATGGTGAGGTTGATTATAAAATTTCAGAAATTAAAAATGATTCACTTTATCAATCAATTATTTTTTCAGGTCGAAAAGGTGAAATTTCAGAACTGGTCATCAAATATAAAGGTGAAGTTTATCACTCTCCAAATGTAACATTATTAAATCAGAAACATTCCAACACACCGGGAATTATTTCTGATGCGAAAAGTGAAGGTATCTATCTCCCGGGTGGTAGCTATTTCCCGCAAGCAGATAAAGACCTCGCAAATTTCGATGTTAAGGTTACTGTCCCAAAAGAAATGGTAATGATTACAAGCGGGACACTTGTTTCTTCAAATACCTTTGGTGATAAAATAACATACAATTATAAAACTGAACTGCAGACCGATGATGTTATTCTCGTTGGTGGAAGATATGTTTCTATTGATTCTATTTATGACGGGAAAAAATTTAGTGTTTTTACTTTTGAGAAATCAAATGTAGCAACTACATATCTTAATGCTTCAATCGAATATTACAATTTATATACAAAACTTTTCGGTCCGTATCCATACAAGAGTTTCAGTATAGTAGAAAACTTTTTTGCTACCGGATTTGGCATGCCCGGATATACTCTCCTCTCTAATAAATTGATGGCAATGCCTTTCATTTTATTAAACCCCGGTTCACTCGCACATGAATTTGTGCATAACTGGTGGGGAAATAGTATTTATGTTGATTATAATCTTGGCAACTGGTGCGAGGCTCTGACCACATTCTCAGCAAATTATTATTATAATGTTTTAACGAAGAAAGATGATGCCGCACTTGATTGGCGTAAAAAGGCATTACTCTCGATGGAATCTCTGCCTGAGAAAAATAATTATCCTGTAATAAAATTCAAATCTCAGCAGAACAATGACGACGCAACAGTAGGGTATCAAAAAGGTGCATTTGTTTTTTATGAAGTTTATAAATTGTTAGGAGAGCAAAGATTTTTCCAGGCATTAAAAAACTTTGCCGTCAGGCTGAAGGGAAGGAGAACACAATGGTTTGTTATATTTGCTATGTTTAAAGAGCAGATTATGAA
>JBEKWK010000551.1:0-2532 GCA_049513175.1 FCB group bacterium | reverse complement strand
CATGTAATAAAAGTGTCATTCCCGTGAAAGTGGGAATCCACCTTAAATTCTTAAAATGATATAATTATAAAAAATGTTAATATCAATTACAAGATTAAATAAAGAATTTGATGATTTGCCATTGCCTAAATATGCAACTGAAGGTTCTGCAGGTATGGATATTTTCGCAGCGATAAATGAATCTGTTACAATTGTTCCGGGGGGAATCGTTCTTGTACCAACTTCACTTGCTATTGCACTGGAACAAGGATTTGAATGCCAGGTACGTTCAAGGAGCGGGCTGGCTATTAAGAATGGAGTTTTTGCATTGAATGCCCCGGGGACTATTGACAGCGATTACAGAGGAGAAATAAAAATAATTCTTGCTAACTTTGGTAAAGAGCCTTTTGTGATTGAACGAGGTGACAGAATTGCACAGCTTGTAATTGCAAGATATGAGAAAGCTGATTGGGTTAAAACTGATAAATTACCTGATACAAATAGAGGTGCCGGTGGCTTTGGAAGTACCGGTACCTCAAATAATATTTAAATTTTTCTATTAGAAGGTTTTTAGGATAATCTTAAGAAATGAACGAAATGATAGAAAAGCCTAAAATTATTTTTATGGGAACTCCGGAATTTGCGGTTCCTACTCTTTTAGCATTGCATGAGAAATTTGGACTTTCAGCAGTTGTAACAGTCCCGGATAAACCGCAGGGTAGAGGTAAGAAAATCTTACCGTCACCTGTGAAATTAAAAGCTGTAGAATTAGGAATTCCTGTCTTACAACCGGAATCTTTAAAAGATGAAGATTTTATTGAAGAATTAAATGCATTCAAACCTGATATTATAGTTGTTGTTGCTTTTCGTATCTTACCAAAACAAGTATTTACAATTCCTAAGCTGGGAACATTTAATATTCATGCAAGTTTACTTCCTAAATACCGCGGTGCTGCTCCAATTAATTGGGCAATTATAAATGGAGAAGAAAAGACCGGATTGACATCTTTTCTGATTGAAGAAAAAGTTGATACGGGAAATATAATTTTACAAGAAATTATAAGAATACCTGAAGGAGCAACTGCAGGTGATTTGCATGATTTGATGATGCCTATCTCTGCTGATTTGGCAATTAAAACTTGTAATTTATTAATTCAAAATAATTTTGAGCTTTTGCTTCAGGATAATTCCCAAGCTACCCCTGCACCTAAATTATTTCCTGAACAATGCAAAATTAATTGGTCGCAAACTGCACAAACATTGAGAAGTTTTATTCATGGATTATCACCTTATCCGGGTGCGTGGACTATGTGGAATGGAAAAAGATTAAAAATTTTAAGAACAGAATTTGATACTTCAGAAGATGGAAATAGTGGCACATATATAATTAAGGATAATGAATTCCTTGTTTATTGTCAGCATGGATTTATTAATTTAGTTGAGATTCAGCTACAAGATAAAAAAGCAATGAGAATAGAAGACTTTCTAAAAGGTTTCAGAGGTGAAACCAAAGGCAAATTCGATTAGATTAGTATCCGTAAGATTTCAACAGATTTTTATCGTTTCTCCATTTTTGCCTAACCTTAACAAATAACTCCAAATATACAGGCATTTCCAAATGTTTTTCAATATCGGCTCTGGCTCTTTCACCAACACTTTTTATTTTTGAACCCTTTTCGCCAATGATTATCTTTTTTTGCGAATCTCTTTCAATTATAATATCTGCGGATATATACCATTTCCCGTTTTCTCTTTCCTTAAATTCTGAGATTTCAACTTCTGTAGAAAAAGGGATTTCGTCTCCATATGAATTAAATATATTTTCCCTTATAATTTCAGCTACGAAAAATCTTTCATTCTGTGTGCTTATTAATTCAGCATCATAAAGAAAAGGTGATTCAGGAAGGTAATTTTTTAAAACCTTTATTAATTCATCAATTCCAATATTCTTCAAGGCTGAGACTGGGACTATTTCATTAAACAGTTTCAATTTAGCCGACTCTGCTATAAATGGAAGAACTTCTTTAATATTTTTCAGTAAATCAATTTTATTGATACATAATATTATAGGTTTCCCACAATTTTTGAGTAAAAAAATAAATTCGTCAGAAAAAAGTGTTTCTCCATTATTAAAACTATTTATGTCAATTAATACCAAAACGATTTCAGAATAAGCTATTGAATCTGAAATATAACCAATCATTGTTCTATGCAACTCATATTTAGGTTTTATATGACCGGGGGTATCAATAAATATTATTTGGTTGTCATCGTTTGTGAGAATACCAAGTACACGTTTTCTTGTTGTCTGTGGTTTAGGTGTTACAATTGATAGTTTAGTTCCTAACGCAGCATTTAGCAAAGTAGATTTCCCGACATTAGGCATTCCTACAATAACAACTGTACCAGCTTTAGTCGGCATTCATGTCTTTAAAATTATTTAGTAATGTGTAAATTATTGAACTTGTTCGTCTTCTTTTTTCTTTCCGAAGAATTTAAGAATTGCATAAGGAATAATAATGCAATAGCCTATTACTAATAATGCAGGCGCAA
>JBEKWK010000550.1:0-2540 GCA_049513175.1 FCB group bacterium | reverse complement strand
CTTTTTCTTCCTGGTCTATGTATTTTATCATTTTTTTTCTCCCAAAAATATTTTTGTTGCAATTCTATCAGGATAAATCGTTTTTAGAAAGATTTTATTTTTGTCTTCTATGAAAGGGACAGTATAAATGTAATTATTGATATTAACAAAAAATAATTTCTGACCCGGATATTTATCTTGATTAGGATGAAGTATTGTTTCAATTAAACCACCATTAGCTATTGCTAATTCTATCTCCTCGAAAGATATATTCCTTTCTCTTTTTAGTATATTATTTTTCTCCTCATTCCAATCTAAATATTTCATTTTCTTTCTTAACCTAGATTAATCCTTCACCATTTCTCCCTACCATTTAAAGCCGCGATATTGCTTGAAAAGACAATTTTTTCTTATTTGAAATTTAACATGAATTTCCCATATTCATTAGGTTTAAACTAATCCCCTCCTGATTTAGGAGGGGATTCAGGGGTGGTTTACATCTTCAGTAATGCTTTTGCTTCTTTGATTGTTTCGGTTACGTGGTCAACTGAGGTCTGGAGCAATGCTTTTTCGTCGGCATTCAATTTAAGCTCCATAATCTCCTCGACAAAGTTCTTGCCCAGCTTGACGGGCAGTCCGACTACTACATCTTTGTAGCCGTATTCGCCGTCGAGAAGTACAGAGCATGGCAGAATGCGTTTCTGGTTGAAAACGACGGATTCCACCATTTGTGCTACAGCCGCAGAAGGAGCATAATAGGCACTTCCTGTCTTGAGGTATTTCACGATTTCCCCGCCGCCGCCTGCTGTCCTCTTTACGATTTCATCGAGCTTTTCTTTGGAAATCAGGTCTGTTATTGGAATTCCGGCTACTGTGGTGTATCTTGTCAGAGGCACCATCGTATCGCCGTGTCCGCCAAGAATCAAGCCCTGTATATCCTGCATGGAAACACCCAGTTCCATCGAGATAAATGAACGGTAGCGTGCAGTATCGAGAATGCCTGCCATACCGATTACTTTCGTCCTCGGAAGCCCTGTTTTTTTCAATGCGACATAGGTCATCACATCCAATGGATTGGAGACGATGAGATAATAAGCATTCGGAGAGTATTTGAAAGCATTTCCGATACATTCGTTAACGATTTCCGCATTTTTAACTAATAAATCATCACGGCTCATACCCGGCTTGCGTGCCAAGCCTGCAGTCTGAATCACGATGTCGGAATTTTTCGTTACGGCATAATCATTAGTGCCGAATATTTTTGAATCGGACTCCATTATCGGCATGGATTCGTACATATCGAGTGCTTTCCCCTCGGGAATTCCTTCCAGAACGTCAACGAGATAAATCTCGTTAGCTAATTCCTTATTTGCAAGTAATTGGGCGGTCGTCGCTCCTACATTACCTGCACCGATTACAGTGATTTTCATATTTTTTCACCTAAGATTAATTTTTAATTCAATTTTTTCTTATTTTTTATTAAAATAGTTGGTTACCAAGCAGGAGCTTGGTAACCATAACAATTACGTAATTCTAAGCGAAGCGAAGAATCTAGACAATTTTAGATTTTAGATTGTAGATTTACGATTATTAAAATTAAATCTAAAATCGTACATCTAAATTCGTAAATTATTTTGGATTCTTAATTCTTAATTTTCTTAAACGCCTACGAGCTTCTTATAAGCAACCGTCGGCAATGACTTCGGTCTTGTAATCGCATAACCCATAGCTCTTGCAACTACTGACTGGGCGCAAATACCCAAAGCTCTCGAAATGCTGAACAGCACAGTATAATAGCTGAATTCGGTTAACCCGTAATGGTATAATAATGCACCGGAACCTGCATCAACATTGGGCCAGGGGTCTTTAATTTTCTGTACCTGTGATAATACTTTTGGCACTACATCGAATACCCTGGCGACAGTCAGGAATACCGGGTCATTCGGGAAATATTTCTTTCCGAATGCAAGGAAAGCGTCGAAACGCGGGTCAGTGATTCTCAATACCGCATGACCATAACCCGGAACTACTTTACCGGAAGCTAATGTATCTTCTGTGAATTTCGTAAGTTCAGCCTCTGTTGGGGCACCGTTAAATTTCTTCATGGTTTCGAGTACCCAGCCGAGACATTCCTGGTTTGCGAGTCCGTGGAGTGGTCCTGCCAAGCCGTTCAAGCCACCTGATAGTGAATAATATAAGTCGGAAAGTGCAGAGTTTATCGTTGCGGCAGAATAAGCACTCACATTGCCGCCTTCATGGTCGGAATGCAGATTCAAATACAGACGCATTAAAAGTGTTAATTCGCCGTTGGGGTCTGGCAAGCCGAGCATATGAGCATAATTTTTCGCCCAATCTGCTGTTTTATCGGTTTCGATTCTCGGACCTTTATTGAATCTTTTTCGGTAAACATAAGCTCCGATTGCGGGAAGTTTTGCAACAATATTCATCATATCTTCATAAGACGCATCCCAGTAATCGTCTTTTTTCATGCCTTCGGCATATCTTTTTGCAAATACCGAATCATGCTGCATAACGAGAATAGCAGTGTTAAACATAGTCAT
>JBEKWK010000549.1:0-2544 GCA_049513175.1 FCB group bacterium | reverse complement strand
TATTGTTCCAGCCAATACAAAATTTTGCACAGAAACAGAAAATTCCTGTTGAAAATTATATTAAGAATAAAGATACTTTACCGCCTCATCCAACCTATTTCCGTTATTGTAGTAGTGACCCTGGCGCACTTTCCTATGATTCAACAAGAAGGGGGTTTCCAATTGTTGAGGATTGGCCCCAAAATGCCGACCGTTCTAATTTATCAATGATAAATATGAATCCTGATTCCAGCTATAATTTCAGATTTTCTTATAAAGATTTTGTACCCGGTCAAGATGCCTCTACTACTTGGCAAGCCTGGGTACAAGACCTAACAAAAAATGCCCGATTAGTCGTTACTTTTACTGATAGAGCAGGAAATGATTCGACGATAGATGTAAGGTATAATGCTTTTATGGTTACAATTCGTCCGAATTTGGATTTTGGTTTACTTTCAAAAGGAGATTCTGTTAAAAAGGATGTTTGGCTTGTAAATGAAAATCCATTATATCCTTCAATAATTATTAATTTAGATTTAAAATTAAGAAACCAAGGCTTTGATTTATTAAATGTTTCATTACCACTAACTGTTCCTCCAAAGGATTCAATTAAAATTACTATACGATTTATCGCAACACAGGACGGCGATTTCATAGATTCAACCGGGGCAGGAGATTCATGTTGGTTTTATTTTAGAAATCAGATGAAAGCTAAAGTTGGAGTCGCAGTAATTGATGTGAGCGATTATGATTTTGGTTATGTCCCGGTAAATCAGCCTGCACAAGGGACAATACATATAAAAAACAAAGGGACTGTACCTTTGATTATTACAGGATTTACTCACCCCAGATTAACGGTTTTTTCAGATGAATTACGTCAAATTACACCACAATTTCCATTAATTTTGAATCCGGGAGATGTATACGATTTTCTTGTTGATTTCTTACCTAAAGATACTATTCATTACATTGATACGATGTTTTTCATGAGCAATTCTGTTGTAATGCCCAGCACTGATAGTATTGCTATATTGAATGGCAGGGGCATCAAATCGGATTTGGAAGCAAATTCATACGACTGGGGAAATAGACTAATTGACATACCCGGTTTTCCTGCAGGTCCCTATGATGCGAATCCTGGTGATTCTATAATTATTTTGAAAAATACCGGCAATATGCAGGTTGTAATTCGTGGAATAAAAAGAGTGGCAGATACTAACGGAACTGCATTTTTATTCAATGAACAAGATTTAACTAATATAATCATTAATCCCGGGGACCAATTATATGTACCGGTACAATTCCATCCTACCAAAGTAGGTTTGCATAAATTAATTCTCGAATATGATAACACTGCCGCAAGTACCACCCAAACTGTATTGGAAGGCTTTGGCATTTTGCCTGATAATGTGATTGATAATAATCAAAACAAGGAGAATTTCACTATCTCTCCCAATCCCGCTTCCACAGCCTTCACATTGAAGTTTGAATCTGCGAATAATGCTAAAATGCAGTTCACACTCTTTGATTTGCTGGGTAATCCGGTATTCAGTTCCTCTGAAGAAAGCAATATTGGAATGAATGAAAAGGTAATAGACTGCCAGGGTCTCGAGACGGGTTATTATATTTTAAGGCTGATGCAGAATTGGGATGTGCGGACTAAGGCAGTTTTGATAATTAAGGATTAAAAATTACGAATTACTAATTGTGGTTAGTTTAATTTAATTAATTAAAAAATTTATCTTATTCCCAAGCTCATGCTTAGAAATATTACCTAAACGTTACAAAACAGGAGCTTTGTAACGAGGAAAAGCAACACATTCTTTACAAAGCTAAACCTTCTCCTTAATTTTCATTTTCAATCACTTACACTTTGGTTACAGACGCAAAAATATCATTAACCCTATTGCATATAATAAATATTTTTCATAAATTACTTTTTGAAAGTGGTTAGCTTTTTATTTTTCAATTACTTTTTAAGATATAATTTAAGTTTAAGGCTGTTTCTATTTTTGTATCAAAAGTGTGTTTGATAAATACACTCTAAGGCTTGTTCTCTCTAATAATGAATTCAGGATTGTTATTACAATCTCTTATATAAATTTTTACGCACTGTATGAAAAACTATAATTGTTCTTTTTATTATTTTTAGGAAAGGTTTTATATGTCAATGTTGAAAGAAAAACTTGCACAGACATTCCCCGCACTGAAAGCCGACATCAATGCTTTTGTCAAAGAACACGGCGATAAGGAAGTCTCCAAAGTTACGTTAGCACAGGCTTACGGCGGTTTGAGAGGCGTGAAAGGACTCGTCTGCGATACCTCGGAAGTCCCTCCCGACAAAGGTTTGATTATCCGCGGCATCGAATTGAAACATTTAACTGAAAAAATTCCGGAGGAAATCCTTTGGCTGCTCTTGACCGGCGAATTGCCCAAAGATGCTGAACTCAAAGACCTGCAGGCTGATTTGAAAACCCGGGAAGATGTACCGAAATATGTCTGGAGTGTCCTGGATTCTATGCCCGCAGATTCGCACCCGATGACTATGTTTAACACTGCTATTCT
>JBEKWK010000548.1:0-2567 GCA_049513175.1 FCB group bacterium | reverse complement strand
AACAGCCTCTTTAATCGAGAGCACCTTCCGGCTCTTTGTTAAAACACGTTTTAATGTTTTAACTAAATCATTTGAATGAATTAATTTGAGCATTTTATACCTCAAAATAATTAAAAAAATTGTTTACTAGAGCAGCATAAATACTGCCTGTTCAATCAGTATTTCATACTAGTTATCGTTCGGAGGTGCTATAATCCCTTAAACTTTCTAACCTGTTAAATTCTAATTAATTTAATAATTTTAATTTCTATTATATGTAATAAATATTAAAATTTCTTTCAGATCAATGAGTATAAAATAATATTATGTAGATTATATATCTAAACTTATATATAGATTCATTAAATATTATCCTACCCCATAAGAATGGCATAGCCATTGCCAATTTAATGGCTTCAAGTTATTAACTAATATGAATACATTAATTCAAATGATTTTCAAAGAACTATTCTATAATATAGAATTATAATAACTATACGTAAAGATAATATAAATATTTCCTTATGATAGGAACAAGTTATCAACAGGGATTATGTTAATTGATAATCAATGAGTTATAAGCTTACCATTTCATTTATTATCTTCATTGTCTCTACGCTGACAGTCGTAACACGCTGGATTAGGTCAATTACTTTTTCTTACTAACAACTAACAACGAGCAACTAACAACTATTTTAATTCTTAATTTGTTTATTGCTTTGCATTCCCGCTTTTGTGGCGAGTTTCAGGACTGCGTTTACGTAGTCGTCGTTGTTATTGTAATGGTAAATTGCTTTATAGCGGCTGTCGTCACGGTCGCTCCAGCCGTTGCTTTTTAGGTAATTTGCTATGCTGTATATAGCATCCTCCATTTCGAAGAGGTCAGTTTTTCCGTTATGATTTCCGTCCACAGCATAGGAAATAAATGATGAGGGCAGAAACTGAGAAATGCCGAATGCCCCTGCCCATGAGCCTTTCATATCATTAACAGGAATCTTATATTGCTTTTCCATTTTTGAAAGAGCAAGTAATTCTTTGACAGCCCAATCTGATTTTTTGACTGAACGGGTTTTAATTTTTTGGTCAAGTGCAGGTAACTCGGAAGTATCCCCTGTAAAGTCTTCACGCAGGCTGTTTTTGTTTAAAATGACGAATTGCGGCTGGTCTGCCATAGCCGTACTCATAAAAACACTTGCTACGTGATTGTCGCCGAGAATACTGCCGTTCTTAGTTTCTATCCAGATAATCGCCGCAATTATTTCTTTGGGAACCCGGTATTCTTTCTCGCATTTATTAAGAATATCTTTATACTCAGTAATAAATTGTTTTGCCTTCCTGACGGAAAAATAGCTATAAGCTGATGAGTAGTCGGTTTTCTTCAGATAACCCGTGATATTAATTTTAACATATTTTTCATTGAATTTAGTTTGATTGTTGGCAATTAGACTGAGTATAAAATTAGAATCAATGCCGGCTTTCAGTAATTTTTTTACCAATGGCTTGAAGAACAACATTTTGTGCTGAAGCCCTGTAGCTAAGTAAGATGAATATGATATAGACAATGACGATAGAATGACTAATGCAAGAAAGATTGCACAGCATCCAATAGAGTGAGCGAGCCGTTTAATACTAAATACATTCATCAATAAGTTTTAATCATCAGTTTGTTATTCTTTTTTATAGATTAATTTAAGATTAACAAAATTTCATTTTGTAATTTAAGAAAGACGGCTTTATTTCTAAAGGAATTTTTTTTATAAACTCAAGATAAATACTATATATTTTTTAAATGCAACTTTTCATTTGATTAAGTGTTATTATAATTTAAATGAAAGGGATAAATATTTAAATAAGAATTAAACCTTTTGATAGTTCCTTGGTCTAATAAATAAATTAATTTAATTATTTTAAAAGGAGTTTTTATGAGAAATCTAAAATTTATAATACTTGCAGCATTAGTAGTAGCAATCAGCATAGGAATTTCGTCCTGTCAAAAGGATACACCAATTACTTCGGAAAATACAAGCAACGTAACCGGTGATACTTATCTGCCACCTCAAAACAATGCTCCGGGCATACTTCAGGAAGCAACGTTAGATGTCCAGATGGGCGTAATACCGCCACAGGACGGATATTTGTACCAGTATAGAGACGCAAACGGTAATAATTGTCCAAATCCGGACGCAACGATGGGTCTGAATGATATGGGAATTTTTAACATGAGCAGACTTTTCAGGAAACTGAAAATCAGCCAGGACACCATAGCTCTTATCAAACCTTTAATCCAATCATATAATGATTGCATGAAAGCGGCGATGCAGACTCTCCGCGATTCCGAAAAAGAGATTATCCAGAATGCAAACACCGAACGTCAAAGTATTATTGCGGAATTTAAAGCAAACACAATTACAAAAGATTCAGCAAGGCATGCTTTAATGATATTAAACAAAACTACGAGAGATTCATTAAAGAATAATCCTGCAAGAGTTACCGCCTGTGAAGCCATGCAGGCATGCAAGCAGACATTATTCGATTCAATCAGAGCGCTTTTGAATGACGCACAGAAAGTAATTTGGGATGCATGGGTA
>JBEKWK010000547.1:0-2575 GCA_049513175.1 FCB group bacterium | reverse complement strand
ACAATTTACCGTCTTTAACTTCGACAGTGCCGGGTTGCTTAATATGTTTTGAAACACCGTGCATTTTCATATCGCCTTCAACCGTTGTGCTGTAAACGCCGTTTGTGCTGAAGTCAACAGGTTGAGCATCCGAGAATTTCCCTTTAAATGTACATTTGGGATATTTGTCGGATTCCATATAATTTTCATTGAAATGCTCTTCCATCAAAGCCCTTTCGAATTTGAAGGATTTCTGGAGGACATCGAAAGCGATTGCATTGTTCTTTGTATCAATAATGGTAGCTACCTGGTTATTATGTGCTTCTATTGTCTCTAATGGTGTCTTGGAGTAGAACCATATATGTCCGGTTTTGCTGATATACCTGTTTTGGGCATAAATACTTGTCGCCATGACAAGCAGGATTAGGATTATACTTAACTTTTTCATATTTTTCTTAATTATAGTTGATAAAAATGAGTTTATAATAATAAAGTTTCAGGACCTAATTAAATTATTAAATTGTAATATATAATTTAACATTAAATTAAATCTTTTTTAAATTTCAAATTTTCTGAATTAAAGACAAAGAACTGTTAATAAATCGTAAACACCCTGGAGACATTGAATCCGAGATGAATATCTTTATTTTTCCAGGTACCTGTGTTTTCACCGATATAATGCTTTTCATATATCCCCTGGGCGTTAGTGAGCATCAATTGGAACACATGACCACCGGTTTCAATATCGAAGCCGAACGAAAGAGCATTAGTGTAACTGGAGGTTACTTTAAACGGTCTTTGCACGTAAAAGTATTCGGCATTGAATGAAATACGATTGCTTAGTTTAACTCTCCCGCCGATTCCCATGGCATAAATATCATTCGGGTCAAGGACATTCGGTGCGAGATTTCTATGAATTATTGTTGGACTTAATTGTAAAGAAAATATATCGCTGAATTTCCTTGCTATTAAAACCTGGTTGACATAAGACAGTCTTGACGAAAAATAGTTTGTCTGGTTAAGATTATCGAAAGGCATAGAATTTATGCCTATTTCACTCATAAGAGATATTGAGACGGGCATATTCTTTTCACCCTTGCATTGCCGCCAAATGCTGAATTTAGCGAAGCCATTATATGTTTTTTCTATAGGAGACCTGCCTACTCCAACTTCGAACCAGTCAGTAACCCCGTATTCGAGGCTGTAAAATGTAGTTGCCTGGTCAAGCCCCCATAAATTACCTGCACCGGTGTTTAAAACCCCGAAGCGATGCGAAATTCTGAATTCGAGCTGTCCCTCAATCATACGCTCAACAGAATGTGCGGTAATGATTCGGGTTGATTTAAAGGTCGCCGTGGCATAGTCAGTTTTCGGTGTAGACATGCTATCAAGCATAGATGAAATATCATCTTGTGCGAATATAAACATTGGAGATAAAAAAATTGCTAAGAACAGTAAAGTTTTCATAATTACATTTAAATATTATAGAATTTTATTTTATTAATTTTTTAATTTTTAATTCTTAATTCCTAATTCTTAATTATTTAATGGGTTTCGACTCCATATAATGAACTGGTTAGTAGTACAATCATCCAATTGATTCGCGTTTTTTGGCATTGGAGATTGCTGGGGGTCATGTGTAATACCCAGAATAATCTTATTCAAATATTTTATTACATTGTCATAAGAATCCAATCTATAGCCTCCACCGTCTTTTTGATACGTTGCACTATGGCATGAATAGCAATAGGTGGACATTAATTTTACTATAGTAACATTATAAGTTACGTTTGTTGTGTCGCAAGGACCGGGTAATTTCGGATATAAAGTCTCGGCATTATCATAATAACAAGATGTTACTATAATCGCTAAAAGGAAAAATATAGGTAATATTAATAATCTTAGCCTTCTCATAATTTCCATTCCCAATTTATTCATAAAATTTAATAACATAATCTATTCTGAGCACCCTGCTCTATCCATACGTATATAATTGACCTTTGCTCCTCGGTTAAAGGCAGATTTGGCGGCGGCGGCATAAGATTGCTCCATCCACTCGATATAGCAGTGTAAAATCTGCTGTTTTTAGGTTGACCGGGAGTAACATATTGCCTGATTGAAGCATAATCTTTAAATGTATGCCTTGCCCCGGTTTTACTCCCGTCATGGCATCCTGCTTTAGCACAACTTATCTGTACAATCGTCATAACCTGCGGGTCGAAGCAAACAGAATCGAGCTTCGACAAACCGTCAACAGGATGTGTGCAGGAACTCGACGCTAAATAGATGATGAAAACCAATACCAGTAAACCCGGATATACAAAAATGAATTTTTTCATAAATATTTATTATTAATTTTAAAAATTTTATTTATTGAAATCAACTTATCCACAAAATAAGAATTTTTTTTCCGATATACAAATTCCGCTTTTTCATTTTACGAATCATTATGTTATTTTTTCAATTAATTTATTTTAATCAACCCTAAAGATAATTATTCTTAAAAAGTTAAACAATTAAAATGCTGCACAAAACTTGAAATTATTATAATTTTTTATCTTAATTTTAAAACTATTTCCTATTTCTAAATGTAATA
>JBEKWK010000546.1:0-2579 GCA_049513175.1 FCB group bacterium | reverse complement strand
CAAACCTAAGCATATATGGATTACCAAATCCGGTTTCAATGCAGGCGACAAAGTCTATGAATACAAAGATTCGAGCTGGAAGAATATCTCCGGAAACCTGCCGAATGTGCCGGTCAATTGTATTGTGTATCAAAAGGATTCACCAGACAGGCTCTATATCGGTACCGACATCGGAGTATTCTACACGGATTACGGTTCCAACTTTTGGACACCCTATGGTTCAGGAATGCCTAATGTTGTGGTATATGACCTCGACATACAATACACCGCAAAAAAATTAAGAGCCGGAACCTTTGGCAGAGGAATCTGGGAAGCAGATTTAATGAATTGCAATATTGCCGCTCCTAATGTTACCGTTACCGGAAATCTTTCATTTTGCGAAGGAGATAGTGTCATGTTCGTGGCTTCGCCTGGATATTCAGGATACCTATGGACTAACGGCGATACTAACAGGGTGATTGTAGTAAAAGAATCCGGTGTTTATTCTGTAATGGTTTCCGACAGCAACGGATGTACTGCTAAATCAAGTGCAAAGGAAGTTACCGTAAAAACAGTAGGCAAACTTCTTATCAATCCCATCGGCAGATTCCCAATGTGTGTGGGTGATACTCTCGTTTTATCCGCATCTATGGGATTTATTTCTTATAAATGGTCAACAGGTGATTCCGTTAAAAGGATTACCGTTACTCAACCGGGGACGTATTCGGTTACTGTTACTTCAGCGGGCGGATGTTCAAAAACAACAAGTATCGAAATAAAGTATTCACCCGAAAAGCCTGTCATATATCAAAATGAAACTGTGTTATCATTATTAAATCCCAATCCCACATACAGCTATAAATGGGAACTCGATACTACCGATTTGGGAGAAAATCAGACTACAATTAATATAACCAAACTTGGCAAATATAAAGTTATCGCTACCGATACAAACGGCTGTGTCAGCTCATCAGACGTTTATGATGTTGTATCATCTGTCGGAGATAAAAATGCACTTAGCAACAGCATTTCCATTCATCCGAATCCCAATAACGGGAATTTCATGTTGGATGTAAATACTTCTTTCTTTGGAAATATGCAGGTCAATATCAGTAATGTATTAGGTGAGAACTTAATTAATTTTATTACAGAGCTGAATGGCAGAGCATTTTCGAAAGAAATCAATATGACCTTGTTTCCATCCGGCATATATTTCATAAATGTAAGCATTGGCGACAGAAGCTACGTACAGAAGATAATCAAAGAATAGAAAAATTCGTAACAGGGATTTATTTCGAGATGATATTAAATTCGGGGCGAGGTAAGTCGCCCCTTTTTTTTCGGTGGCATTATTTTTTTACAAATAATTTAGTTAGCTCACCGAATTTTACTATATATACTCCAATTGGCAATGTTTCAATATTTATTCTTGTGTCAGTACTTTCGGCAATGATTGATAATAATTTATTTCCAAGCATATCATAAATGCTAATATCTTTTCCTATTATTTTTTCAGAATTAATATTCAGAAAATCGCTTGCAGGGTTGGGATAAATATCTTTTGTTTGCTCTTGTGGCAAATCATTTATTCCTGTATTTGTCCAATTGGGAGTTAATAAATAAATTTCATATCCAGAAGCAAGTAATAAATATTTACCATTATCAGAATATTCAATTCCGTCGGCTGAATAAATATTTGTTTGATAAACAGAGGTATCATTTGCAAAGTCCCAAATTTGAGATAATAATGTTTCATAGAAATGGTCACCACCTCCAAAAAGGAGGTATTTATTATCAGGAGAAATATTTATAAAATAAAATTGATTACCTAATTTGTTGCTTGAATAAATCCTAAAAATAGTATCTGCTTCCATATCCCATATATAGCATGCACCAATTGAATCATGATAATTTGTTTTGCTTCCTGCAAGATATTTACTATCATTAGAATAGCTGAGGTATTGATAATAGCTAAGGTCTGAATACGTATCTACCCAAATTGTTTCTAATACCTTTTGTTTCTGCCATCCGTTTACTGAATATTTTGATAATTCCTCTCCTCTTCTTGAGCCATCAAAGTTTATTAAATCCATAATAAAATATTTTCCATCTGGTGAAAAAATGATATTTGCTGGAGACCTTGTATTGTTCCAATCATCCATCCATTGAACTATTTTGTTATTATCGAGGTCATAAATTAAAATATTACATTCTGTTTTATCGTAGCTAATAGACCTTTCAGCACCTCCAATTAAATAATGTCCATCAGGAGATAGTGCTACCGAATAAATCATATAAAAATTTTTTACAAAATTAGAATCAAAGATTTTAATTATTTTTTTTGAAGGAACATCCCAAACAACAGCTCTACCATCATATAACGTAGATGCTATTCTTTTACCATTCAATGATTTTGATAAGTTCCAATTATCTGCAAATATTGATGGTGCTTTTTCCATACTATCAATAATATTACCATTTTGAATATCTAAAATGTAAATGGTTGAATCCATTGCAGTAAGAATTTTTGTAGTATCATTAGCAAAACAAGCAAAATAACACTCTTTATTATAATTGTGACGATACCAAACAGTATCAAA
>JBEKWK010000545.1:0-2585 GCA_049513175.1 FCB group bacterium | reverse complement strand
AGAATATTGATATTTCACTATTGACTCCGGGTTTGTATTTTATTATGCTCAAAGATAGAGTTAGTAAATTTGTTAAATTATGATTAAATGGGGAAAATATTTTGAAAACAAAAGAATTTGAACAATTGATTTCACATAATTTTTTAATACTCATTATTTTAATATTATTTATCTTTTCAATCAATTTATCCTACGCTGTTGTACCTCCGGTAACGACCACACAAAATGCCTCAAGCGTCGGTCGTTACGATATATACGAACTGACGATGACAAACAATACATCATATTCAAATCCGTACGACGGTATTATAATCACAGCGGTTTTCACAGCTCCCTCAGCCAAGACTTATACCGTCGGTGGCTTCTATTATGCTGCAAATACCTGGAAGCTTCGATTTGCACCAATGGAAGCCGGGTCATGGACATGGACATTAAGCTACAATGATGGAAACGGGATATATAATACTTCGGGAGCTTTTACTGCAACAACATCTAATAACACAGGTTTTTTGCGAATTCATCCAAATAACCAGTGTCGTTTTATGACCGAGTTTGATGGCAAAGCTTTTTATCCTCTCGGGTATAATTGCCCTTATGATACAACAAGCGTATTTTTTATAAATACAACTGCTGCCGGAAATAATATGCAAAGAGCTTATGGTGGGTCAACAAATAGTTTTCTCGGTACATTCAATACTAACAATAGCGGAATGAATATTTATAATCTGCCGTTCGGGATACAAGGAGACCAATTTGCCGCTTTGCTCCACAAGTATGGGATGAAATACCAAATGAGTTTTTTCACCTCACCGCCTACTCTCGATATTACATCAAATCCGAATACAAGACAGGCAATGTTAAATTATCACAAGTACATGATTAATCGTTTTGGAGCTTATGTTGATGTTTGGGAACTTTTCAATGAACAAGGCAACAATGTCCCTCAAGCCTATATTGATACCATAACTACCTATATTCATAAGTTTGACCCATACCGGCATCTTATTACAGTTAGTAATGACTTAAGCCAACTTAATCAGTCTGCAATTGATTTTGTCGGAACACATCAGTATATAAGTTCAGATGATATTAATCTTGACCAGGATTTAAGTATTAAAAATTATAGGACTACATATAATAAACCGGTTCTTCTTGGTGAAGGAGGAAATTCATCACCTCAGGGGGCTTATAGTCCTCTACGTTACAGGATACAAATTTGGACGGCATTTTTCTGCGAAGGAGGAGTATTATTTTGGAATGGAGGGGCTAAGTCTGCTTGCCAAACCAGTATGAACGGTGGTAGTGGCGGTATAGCCAACCAGTATATAGGCTCGGAAGAAAGGGCTGAGTCAAAAGTTTTAAGCGATTTTTGTTCAAATTTCGACCCTGCGACAATACCGATTACACCTACTCTGACTCCTGCTAATCAAATGAGATGCTATGCTCTTTCGAGTAATGTGGACCAAGGGATTTATATTGTTCATAAAACCAATCACAATACAATACTTTCCGGTGCTACTGTAAAAACTAATGTACCATGTGACATGCTTGGACAGTGGATAGACCCTGCTACCGGAGTTTTGCTGAATACATTTTCCGTAAGTGCCGGACAACAAACTATCTCAATTCCACCATTCCAGGTGGATATTGTTTTACGTATGTTGGCTACACCCACACAGTCTGTCTTGCAATTCAACACTTCAAGTTACACAGTCAATAGTGACCAAAGTAGCGTTACATTATCTGTGAATCGTTTAGGGGGGAACTTAGTCAATGCAATAAGTGTTTCATATAATACAGCCGACATTTCAGCGAAAGCCGGGACTGATTACACTGCTGTCTCAGGAACATTAAACTGGGCTGCAAATGACAATAATCCGAAAACAATCACAGTCCCATTGACGATATGCTCTACTTTAATACCGGACATTACTTTCAATATGGTATTGACCAATCCGACAGGAGGAGCAACTCTTGGTTTTTCAGGCATAGCTATGGTAACAAAATATAACACAATAATAAATGCCGGTGTTTATAGTGCCAATGAATTTATAGTTGCAAAAAATGCAGCTGTTCTTAATGTTCCGATAAATCGTATAGGTAACGGTGTAGGAACTATGTCGGTTTACTATGCTACACGAGGTTCAGGCGGAACCGATTTTGTGGCTATTCCTGATGGTCAGAAAACCTTGAATTGGGCAGATGGTGATATGACGCCTAAAACGATTCCCATTACTATTTTGGGTACTGCTGCCGCAGGCAGACAATTTTTTGTTACAATGGATGATAACGGATGGTCTGTCCCAGGTTCGACTTATGCCTACTTTGTTCGCAATGAGATTACAATAATTGACCCGGCTTCATCTGCGGGAGTTTTGGCATTCTCAGGTAGTACGGGAATGACAATGAACGGGTATGGATATGCTGCTTGTGCTTATAGAGTTCAAGGTAATGCCGGTAGTATTACTATTCCTATTAGTCGCATTGGTGGCGGTTCAGGTGCCGTCAGCATTACTTATAATACAAGCAGCCAGGGGTTACATGTTGGGACAGCTCTTGTGGGTGTTGATTTTACAGACAAAAGC
>JBEKWK010000544.1:0-2619 GCA_049513175.1 FCB group bacterium | reverse complement strand
ATTGTGGTAACTTTCAATCGTCTTGATTTCCTTAAAGAAATCATTGAAAGTTTACGCAATCAAACTATTGCTCTGAATATAATTATTGTTGTAAATAATTCAAGTACGGATAAAACATCCGAATGGTTAACAATTCAAACCGATTTGCATGTAATCAATCAAGAAAATATAGGCAGTTCAGGAGGGCAATACACTGGTGTTAAAACTGCATTTGAGCTTGGTTACGATTGGATTTGGACTATGGATGATGATGTTGTACCAGCTAATAATTGTCTGGAAAATTTAATGTATAATGATGATGTAAATACTATTCGTGCACCACTTCGTTTGACACCTGAAAGTAAGCCCTATTTTAATGATGCAATTTCATTTAATTTATCAAACCCTTTCCGAAGCATTTGGAATGATATACTTTCTGAAAAAAATTTAGAACAATCTCTGATTCCTGCTATTGGAATAACTTTTGAAGGACCTTTGTTTCACCATTCAATAGTTGAAAAAATTGGCTTTCCTGAACCTGGCTTTTTTATATATGGTGATGATACTGAATATTTTATTAGAGCCTCTGAAATAAATGTAAATATTGTTGTCGTCCGGGATGCAGTTATGAAAAGGAAATTATCAACAAGTATTATTCAGAAAAATTATGGGTGGAAATTATTTTATATAGTTAGGAATTTAATTGCTATAGATGTTTTACATGGAAATTGTCCGGTTAGAATTATTAGACCATTTCTATATATGATAAGATGGTTATTCAGAGTTAATAAGTTCAAGGATATACCTATTATTTTCAAAGCTTTTATGAAAGGCTATTTTTACAAGGTTAATAAAAATTATAAAATCAAGGATCAAATTGCAAAATAATTTCACTTTTACAAAAGTGAAAATTTAATAAATGGAGTCAAGACATGTTTTTAAAATCATTAAATACTTTTATTGAAATTGCAAGTCAAAAACCCAAGAAAAAAATTGTGGTTGCCGCTGCTGAAGATGAACCGGTTATGGAAGCAGTTTTTGCTGCAAGTAAAGATGGTATTGTTGCCCCGATTCTTATTGGAGATAAAAATAAAATCGAATATGTAGCAAAAAATATTAATTTCTCTTTAAAAAACATTGAAATTATTGAAGAAAAAATCCCGGCTATTGCCTGTAAAAAAGCCGTAGAACTAATTAGACAAAATAAAGCACATATTTTAATGAAGGGATTAGTCGGTACAGCCGATTTTTTAAAAGCGGTTTTAGATAAAGAAAATGGTTTAAGAAACGGAAATTTACTATCACACATTGGTTTTTTTGAAACAAGTTATTATCACAAGCTTCTTGCAGTTACTGATGCAGCCCAAAACATAGCTCCAACTTTAGAAGAAAAGGTTAGTATTATAGAAAATTCAATTGATTTATTTCATAGATTAGGAATTGATACTCCAAAAATAGCTGTTATTGGAGCTGTAGAAACAATTAGCCCAAAGATGATTACTACAATTGACGCAGCACTATTAACAATGATGAACAAAAGAAAACAAATTATTGGATGTATTATAGATGGTCCACTTGCGTTTGATAATGCAGTATCGCTCGAAGCAGCTAAACATAAAGGAATCGTCAGTGAAGTTTCCGGTGATGTTGATTTACTTCTTGCTCCGGATATTGAAGCCGGAAATATTCTTTATAAAAGTTTAACTTATTTTGGAGGTGCTACTGTTGCTGCATTGATTCTCGGTGCAACAGTACCAATTGTGCTCACCTCCCGTTCGGATTCTGAGAGGAGTAAATTAATGTCCATTGCTTTGGCTGCATCATATTAATTATTCTGATTTATATCAGAACATAAAATGTTGAAGAGATTATGAAAATTTTAGCAATTAATCCAGGCTCTACGTCAACAAAAATTGCAACTTTTGAAGATTGCAATTTAATTTTTGTCGAGGTTTTAAGACATAGCGCTGAAGAATTATCTCAATTCCCAAGAATAATTGACCAATATGAATTTAGAAAGAAAATAATCATTGATACATTAAATCAGAAAAATATTAGTTTATCATCTTTAGATGCAGTTGTTGGACGCGGGGGCTTATTAAGACCAATACCCGGTGGTGTATACCGTGTTAACGAGGCATTAATAGAGGATTTAAAAAAAGAAATACTTGGTGAACATGCCTCGAACATTGGAGGAATCCTTGCCAAGGAAATTGCATTAGAATCCGGTAAATCAATTGATGCTTTTATTGTTGACCCTGTAGTAGTTGACGAACTTGATAATATAGCGAGATATTCAGGATGTCCCGAGCTACCAAGGATAAGTATTTTTCATGCCTTGAATCAAAAAGCAGTTGCAAGACGATTTGCGAGGGAGATTGGGAAAAAATATGAGGAATTAAATTTAATAATAGCTCACCTTGGAGGTGGTATTACTGTTGGCGCTCATCATTATGGGAAAGTTATTGATGTAAATAACGGACTCGATGGAGAAGGTCCATTTTCTCCTGAAAGAAGTGGTACTTTACCTGTAGGTGCATTGACAAAATTATGCTTCTCCCGCAAATATCAATTAATTGAAGTTCGAAGATTAATTACAGGTAAAGGAGGATTAGTAGCTTACTTGAAAACCAATGATGC
>JBEKWK010000543.1:0-4184 GCA_049513175.1 FCB group bacterium | reverse complement strand
TTTGCGGCAAATTCGAAAGCTAAGCCATTTCCAAGCCTTTTGCCGCTTCCGGTTATCAATACTTTTGGCATAATTTCTTCTTATTATTTTGAAAAAAAGCAAGTTAATATCATTTGGAGAAATATGCAAAAATTTTCATATTCTCTCAAAAAATACTATAAACATTAAACCTTAGTAAATATTTTGTGTCTAAAATTTAAGATTATGTATTAATTTAGAGTAATTGGAATATAAATTTGAGTACATTATCATTGGCAATAGAGAACGATAACCAGATTTTGCAGGCAATAAGCACAGGTAAAAGCGAAGAAGCTGCGACGGCATTTGTGCGTAAATATCAGAATTTCGTTTATTCGACTGCATTAAGGTATCTGCATTCTCACGAAGATGCCGATGATGTTTCACAGGATGTGTTTATAAAGGCTCTGGACAGTTTGAAAAAATTCAGGGGAGATTCAAGCTTAAAGACCTGGCTTTATAGAATAACAGTAAACATGTGCGCCAATTATAAAAGGAAGAAAAAATTTGTATCTTTTTTTAAACATGAAGAGATTGAAGATTATTTTGATTTGAAATCTGATGATATATTGCCTGATGCATCGGTTGAAAACCAGGAATTTCAGGAGAGATTTTTAAAAATTTTAGAGACATTACCGGAAAAACAGAGAGAAACTTTTTCATTGAGATACTTTGATGAAATGCCCTATGAAGAAATTTCTCAAATGCTGGGGACGACAACCGGGGGATTGAAAGCAAATTATTTCCAGGCTGTAAAAAAATTAGCCCAGTTGCTCAAAACGGAACAATAAGAAAGGATGGTTATATTTATGGAACAAAATGAAGAAATCAATAAACTAACATATAAAGAAATGCAGGAGTTTTTGCCGGATTATGTTTTCGACAGAATTTCTCAGGAAGATAAAGCCAAATTTGAAGAGCAGTTGCCATTATATCCCGATTTACAGGATGAAATCAAACAGGTGAGGGCTGTATTTTCTAAAATTGAGAATATGGACCTCGATAAGGTAATATCATCGAGAACGCGAAATTTATCGGTTAAGGTCAATGAAAGATTGGAAAGGAAAAATAATAGAAGCAGGAAATTTAGTCTTGTTAATCGTTACTTAGTGCCGACTTTCGGGCTTGCTCTACTACTTATTATAATATTTTCAAGTAAAGATTTATTTAAATTTAGCAATAACGGAAAAAATAAAATTGACAGTAATTCATCTAACGAATTACAGATTTTAAAAAATTCGGATGCTTTAGCTTTGCTTGATTCATCTTCTACCCTGGATTCTTTAGTAGAAGCTACGTCGAATCTTGTTAATCCTGTTCATCATGTAAGTGCCAAAGAGACACCTGTTGATGATGCAACCATAGATAAAATTTGGTCTGATTTTTTATCGGATAATTTGATTATAGGAGGAATACTTCCTCAGAATTTTTTAATTTATAACCATATCACATCAAATGGAGATTTAATGAAAGATTTAAATGATATGGATGAAAATGATTTTCAAAATATTTTAAAGGAAATTGACGATGTGGATTTTAATTCGTAAAAACCTGATATTAGCTGCCTGTCTGCTTTTTGCTGTAACATCAATATCTTTTGCTCAACCGGCAAATAAAGCAAAAGAAAGAATAAGTATGATGAAGAAAATGAAGCTTCTGGAGATTCTTAATCTGGATGAAGCACAGGCAGATAAATTTATTACTCAATATACTTCCTGGGAAAAGAAAATGGAGGAACAAAGAAATGCTGTGGATAAGGCTTCTCAGGACTTAGGTAAAAGTATAAAGGGTGATGCTTCCAATGATGAAATATCAAAGAAGTCCGATGTACTTATCGAAACTCAAACTAAACTCCAGGGGATTTATTTCGATAAGCTAAAAGCGATGAAATCTATTCTGAATACTAAAGAGTATGGAAAATACCTCGTTTTTGAGGATAGGTTTATGAAAGAATTGCAGCGCATACTTTTCAAACGCGGCATGGAAATGAAAAAAGACGGTGAAGGTCGCGGTCATCACGATGACGGCGGAGAGTGAGAAAATATTAATTCTGAATTCTGAGTGCTGAATTCTGAATTGAGGTTTATAATTTCAATGTCATTCCAACGAATTTGGGATGACATTTTTTTTTTAATATTCCACATATATCAAGAGGGGGCAGGTGGTGTGTAAAATAGTCGGCACCCCTTTACCTATATGGAGAAAGAAGAAGCACAACACACCTCTTTCGCCTCTCTCAATAGAGGGGAAAACCAATTTAGATTCCAAGTTACATAAAAATATTCTTGCTTTCTATTATACTTATCCTTAATTTACTTTTTATATTCCACAAAAGAGAAATCAATAAAATTTATATTGATGGTTTTAATTGATTAAAAATTGAATTTTAAATATTTATTTATAAACTTATAATTAAGAGATATTATATGAGAAAATTATATTATTCTTTAATTCTATTTTTAATAAGTTTTAATTTCTTGTTAAATCCTTCATATTCACAAACAATAAATTCATCATTAGGCAAAGGATATTTTATTCAAGGTATAACACCTTTAATTAATACATTTAATGTTAGTAATTATCCTACTTAGAAACAGGTTTTGTTGATATTAATCCACTAAATGGATTCACAGCACAATTCGACATGGGTTTATTAGAACCAAATTCTATTATATATGTATATTGTCTAGACAATAAAAATGATACAATAGGCATTGCAAATGATACTATTAAAATTATCACAAAACCTGCTTGGTTACAAAAAGGTTATGTAGACAATATTACAATAAATAATAATGTAATTTCTATGATTGCTTATCTACCTATTGATGCAATTTTCGAGGACAAAATTCCAAATAGTATGAAAGTAATTAATAACCGAACTTTTTCAATTTTCAATAATAAAATTCAATTCGATATAAATTACGATTATGTTAATAGAATATCCCTACTAACAAATCCAATACTAAATTTTACGCTAAATTTATTAGAACAGAATTATTATACTTTTAATTATTCTTTAGGAACAGAAAATTTATTAAATCTTGATGAAAATTTTGATTTATATATCAAAGCCGAAAAGGAATCCTCTATATTCCAATTAACACTTCAAATGCCTTCACTAAGTTTTCCGGTTATGGAAGGAATAACAGTTAAAATTGATGCAGGATTATATATTAATTTATTAATTAGTGGAAAAATTATTGTCGGAACACAAAATAATCAATGGGGTTTTATAAAATTAGATTCTGAAAGTACTGGAATTACAACAAAATTATATGGATTAGGATATATTCAAGGTACAATAGATGTATTATATGGTATTTTAGAAGCAAGTGGTACTCTTTATGTAGATGGATTGATAGGAGGAGGATTTGATTATATTTCTGTTCCATCCACTACTTTAACACCTTTATTCGGAGGAGAACTTGGAATAACAGGAACAATTATCATAACTTCTTTTTGGGGATTGGGTCCCGATTGGACTTGTAGTAAAGAATTTTATCGTGACAGTTTTGGTAATCTTCCATTTATAATTTGTAATAATAAAGAACAAAATAAAATACAATCTGAAACAAAAAAAATTGTTTCATCAAATAACATACCAAGCGTCTAAAAAATTTCATGATCCTATAAATATTATTTCAAATAAGAATTCTATTAATAATCCAAAAGTTGCTCTAACATCAAATAATTTTGCGATTATTGTTTGGTCTCAAAATAAATATACTAATGAAACTTTACCTCCAAATTCGACAATAAATGATTTAATAAATTCACAGGAAATTTGGGGTGCGATATATGATTTTAATTTAAATAAAATTACCAATGTATGGAAAATTAATGATGACAATATGTTAGGGAATTATAATCCATCAATTACTGTTGATAAAAATGATATTGGTACTGTTTGTTGGTCCGTTTTTAATAATAATAATTCAAAAATCTTTTCGAAAAATATTTTTCTAAATGGTAATCAGTGGGTTTCTAGTAATGGATTAAATGTTTCGTCAATTCAAGGATATAATAATCAAGTAAAACTTAGAACATTAAATGATGGAGAAGTAAAAGCTGTTTGGATAAACCACTCGAATAATGGAGAAGAAAATGAAAATAAAATTATGTCCAATAGCTTTTTCGGAAATAATTGGAAGGTAGATTCTATA
>JBEKWK010000542.1:0-2624 GCA_049513175.1 FCB group bacterium | reverse complement strand
CAAATTCATTCTTAATTTGATTAAGTCTTTCTTCATTTCTTGAGATTAAAACCAAATCAGAACCCATAGATGCAAGTGTTTTTGCAAATGAAAAGCCTATACCTGAGCTTGCCCCCGTTATTAATGCAGTTTTATAATTCATAATGTTCTGTTTTATATTTTATTCTGATTTTTCACCTGTAAAAACAATTAATAAGGTCTTTAAAAGTATTTGAATATCCATTTTTAAGGATAAGTTATTCAAATAGAACAAATCATATTTCAACTTTTCCCGGTTTCCCTCAATTGAGACAGTATGAGGAAAATTAATCTGAGCCCATCCTGTAATCCCCTGCGGGATAATTTTCCTAAAATTATAATTAATTATAGTACCTGAAAAAAAGGTATACAATTCATAAATCTCAGGTCTCGGACCTACGAAACTCATATCCCCTTTCAAAACATTCAATATTTGCGGAAGCTCATCAATTCTGTGCCTTCGCAGAAATCCACCCAGACCTGTTATACGTTCATTGCAATGATTGAAATAATTGTAATCATCTTCAGAAACATCTTTCATTGTCTTAAACTTATAAATTGTGAAGGGTATTCCGTTTGTTCCAGCCCTTTTTTGCTTATAAAATATTTTCCCTTTGAAGCAAAAAATAACAGGAATAGATATTAGAACAAATACAGGAACAATGAGAGGCAAAGATATAAAAATGATAATAATTTCAACATATCTTCGGATTAGGAGATACATGGTTGGAAGAGCTATTCCGGCAGAGACTGTTTCTTTCAATAATTGAAATAACCTTTGTTCCGGGCTGATTACATTTTCACTTCTCATATTACAGATTCAAATTGTTAATAAAATCTTTCATAGAAACAAATTTGTAATCTTGAAACAATCTTTCAATCCTTTCTTTAGTTTTATTAGAATTATAATATTTACGAAATTTATTAATTCCTTTTACTTCAATTTTGGGATTTGAATTTCCTAATTCCCATGGGTGCAGGTAAAAAATCCCCTGTCGTCCTTGTTTATTGCATTTATTTAGCAGATAGTTGAACATTGGATAAGGATAAAACCTGAAATAAGCCCCTCCACTACATGGGATTCGCATATTTAGTATTTCTGCACAACTAAGAGGTATCTCGATGATACCGGTTTCATGTTTATATGCCTTCATTTCTGCACCATTGCTACCATAAGGGGTATGAAATCGTATTGGCTGTATCGAAGAATCATATTTGAAATTAAATTCTTTCAATACATCAAAAGCCCATTGAGTATCTTTTTCAATTGAAAAATACGGAGCCCTATATCCTTTTGGAACAACTCCGCAGGCATTATAAATAGCATTAATTGATAATTCGAGGTCTTTTCTGAAATCACCCGAATTCATTTCCCTTAAACTTCTATGCTCAAATCCATGGCAGGCAATTTCGTGACCTCTGCCGGCAATTTCATGAATCAAATCCGGTTCCGCTTCAGCTAATCTTCCTAAAACAAAAAAAGTAGCTTTTGTATTGTATTTACCGAGTAAATCCAGGATACAATGCGTATTGTTCCATAAATCAGTTCTGTATTTTTCGATTAATTCTTTACTGATAGATTTCTGATAACCATTTGCATAGTACCAGCTTTCCAAATCTACCGAAAATACATTTTTCATAATAATTAGTTCACTCAAAAAAACAACATTACCGGTTTTAAATTTTATAGTATATTTTTTTTCTCCTCACCGTAACCATTTAGCAACAGGTTTGAAGAATTTATTTATTCCGCTTTTACTTTCTCATTTACAGAATAAGTAAGAGTTTGGTGCAAAGTGTTTGATTGATTATCTGTTAATATATTATTCAGCATGGAATCATGCAATAAAGAATTATTGATAGGTTTGACTTTATTTTGAGTTTTGAAAAGATGAAAATAGTACCAAAAAGGGACAATGAAATTTCTCGTAAATTTTTTACGTGGCTGTTGAAGAAATCTAAAGAGCCATTCAATCTTTAGAGTGCGAATGAATTGTGGAGCGCGCTTATGTTTTCCGGAAATAAAATCAAATAATCCACCTACGCACCATGTTGAACCTACTTTTAAGTGAGAATAGTGCTTATTAATAAAATCAATTTCCTTGACCATTCCCATTCCGAGAATAAGCAAATCAGGGTTTGATATGTTTATCATCGTGACGATAGTCTCCTCCTCATTTTTCTTAAAATAACCATGATTAAAACCGGCAATTTTTAATGAAGGAAAAGCATTCTCAATTTTAGAAACAGCTTCTCTGATAATTGATTCTTCCGCTCCAAGGAAAAATACAGTTTTTAGACTTTGGGACAATTCTTTGAAAAGTAAAGGGTATAAATCAGTACCATTAATATCAGAATTCCAACCTTGTCCGGTTAATAATGAACCGATTTTCATTCCTATACCTTCGAAGAATAATTTAGAATGCTGAAGGACATAGTTCTGAACCGGTTTTACTTTATTAATTAAATAATAATTATATAGATTTAAATGGATGAAGCAATTTGATGATTGTGCAGATAATGAGTCGTAAATAAGTTTTACGGCTTCTGAATATTCACAAGAAGTGAGGTTGAGACTATTTATACAAATACTTTTAATCCGTGCC
>JBEKWK010000541.1:0-2630 GCA_049513175.1 FCB group bacterium | reverse complement strand
TTTGGAGACTTTTCAAAAATTACATTCAGTGAAAAGTAATATTCCTATAATTATCTTAACAGGACTTGATGATGAAGCATCATCTTTGAAAGCCGTAAGTGCGGGGGCACAGGATTATCTCGTTAAGGGTGTAATAAATTCTTATCTATTAAGAAAATCTATCAGGTATGCTATTGAACGAAAAAAATCAGAAGAAAATATTATAAGATTAAATAAACTTTATGATTTTCTCAGCCAGGTTAACCAATCAATAGTTCATGTAAAAGAAAAGAATAATTTATTTCAAATTGTTTGTGATTCAGCAATTCAACATGGTGGCTTTAAAATAGCATGGCTCGGTATTATTAACGAATCAAAAGAAATAATAGAGACAAGTTCGTTTTGCATGGATACTTACTATAATAATATTGAAGAAAAAGAAAAAATTGAAGAATTAATAAAAAACTATGCTTACGCTTATATTTCAACCAATCAAATTATTCCTGAAGTATATTATTGCAATGATATTTTAAATGATGAAGATAAAATATTTTTACACGGGGCAGTTAAAAAATTAGATTTGAACTCATTTGCTTTTTTACCAATAAAATTAAATGGTAAAATTATAGGAGTATTTTCTGTCTTCAGTAATGTTATTAATTTATTTCAGGAAAAAGAAATCGAGATGTTAAAAGAGGTTGCCGGTGATATTTCTTTCGCCCTGGAGATGATGCTCAACGAAAATATTAAGATAAAAACGGAACTAGCTTTAAAAGAAAGTGAAGAGAGATACAGAGAAATATTTGAAAATGCTCAAATCGGTATTTATCGTACAACACCCGAAGGGAGAATCCTTGCAGCCAATCCTGCAATTGTTCAAATGCTGGGTTATTCTTCATTTGAGGACCTATCAAAACGAAATTTAGAAGACGAGGGATATCCTTCAGAATATTCAAGAAATAAATTTAAACAATTAATCGAAGAAAATAATGAAGTCATATGTCATGAGTCTGTATGGAAAAAAAAGGATGGTTCATTAATTTATGTAAATGAAAATGCCCATACCGTTTTTAGTATTGATGGAACAATTTTATATTATGAAGGTACGGTAGAAGATATAACAGAGCGGAAGAATGCGGCAGAATCGGTAATTGCTTCCGAATTAAGGTATCGCAGGTTATTCGAATCTGCAAAAGACGGCATTCTTATTCTCGATGCTGAAACAGGAATCGTTGTAGATGTGAATCCTTTCTTAATTAAATTGTTGGGATTTTCGCATGAACAGTTTCTTGAAAAGGAAATCTGGGAATTAGGATTCTTCAAGGATGTTATTGCCAACAAAGAAAAGTTCATGGAATTACAGCAAGTGAAATACGTCCGTTATGAAGATTTACCTCTTAAAACAAAAAATGGACAAATTAGAGATGTTGAATTCGTAAGTAATGTTTATCAAGTTAACCATAAAAAAGTAATACAATGCAATATCCGCGATATAACTGAAAGAAAAGAAGCGGAAGAAGCTTTGAAAGAGAGCGAGATTAAATTTAGAAGTGTTTTTAACAATTCAAGAGATGCATTATTTGTATCAAAAAATGGGATTCATTCTTTTTCAAACCTTGCATTCGCTGATTTATTTGGTTATACTGATATTGAGGAATTATCGGGGAAATCAATTTTAGACTTTGTTGCTCCTTCAGAATACGAAAGTATAAGTGAATTAGTAAAGAAAAGACTTCAAGGATTATCAACATCTACTGTTATAGAATCAAGAGGTTTAAGAAAAAACGGTACCGAATTTGATTTTGAGGGAAATTTATCAAATTATGTATTAGATGATGAAAAGTTTTCTCTCATTATAATCAGAGATATAACAGAGCGCAAGTTAGCTGAAGCCGAGATTGAGCAACTTGCAAAATTCCCAAGTGAGAATCCAAATCCCGTGTTGAGATTTTCAAAAGAAGGTATATTGCTATATGCAAATGAGGCTAGTAATGCCTTGCTGAGGTATTGGAATTGTAGTATAGGTGAACGGATACCTGATGCATGGCATAAGATTTTAATTAAATCGCATAATTCAGGGTTGTCTATTGAAATAGAAATAGATTGCGAGTTTAACATTTATTCTTTAATCATTACTCCCATCTCTGTAGGCGGTTATACAAATATTTACGGACGGGATATAACCGAAAAATACAAAGCGGAAATAGCCCTTAAAGAATCAGAAGAAAAATGGCGTTCTCTTGTAAATAATTCGCCGGATTTTATTGCATTGCACGATAAAGAAGGCAGATTCCTTTATATGAATCATTATGCATCAGGTTTCGACGAAAAAGAAGTAATAGGGACTTATGGATATAATTACATCGCACCGGAGTTTCAGGAATTATGGAAAAGAAAAGCTGAGGAATGTTTAAATACATGGACAACACAGAATTTGGAATATACTGCTTTGGGTGATAATGAAACAATGAGAAATTATGAGAACTATTTTGTTCCAATTAAAAATAAAAATAATGAAATAAATATCTTAGCTATAGCAAGAGATATTACAGACAACAAACAAGCTGTTCAAGAGTTAAAAGAATCAGAGGAAAAATTCAAAACAATTTTCAATTCCACAAGTGATGGAATGTTCCTTGTTGATTTACTAG
>JBEKWK010000540.1:0-2632 GCA_049513175.1 FCB group bacterium | reverse complement strand
CAAGTTTAACTAATAGTATAATATATCAAAATGTTGGAAAAATTGGAATAAATACAACTACTCCCAATAGTATATTTGAAATTCAAAATTCAAATTCTACAAGTGCTTTGTATTGCAATCAAACAAGCAATACAGCTTATCATGCTTGCGAAATATACATAAGTAATCCAAATAATACTACTTCAGCATTATATGTGCAAACAAACGGAGGCACTGCTGCTGAGTTCCACACTTATAATACATCTGCATCAAGTTATGCTTTTATTTGTACAACTACCGGAACAGGTACTGCTGCTGTAATCCAAAATGCAAATTCTTCTAATACAAGTCCTGCTTTAATTGTAACAACAACTGGTACTGGCAATGCCTTATCTGTGACAGGAAATGTTTATATTAATGGTAACTATACTTGTACAGGCAGTAAATCATTCGTTCAACAACATCCCATTGACCCCAATAAAGAAATAGTTTATGTTTGCCTTGAAGGTGGTGAGGCTGGTACTTATTATAGAGGTAGTTCAAACCTTGTGAATGGATATAAAATTATTAAATTACCAGAGCATTTTTCTTTGGTAACAAGTACTTATGCACAAATTACAGTACAGGTAACTCCTCGTGGTGATTGTAATGGATTATTTGTTGAAAGTGCAAATGAAAAAGAAATAGTTGTAAGAGAAAGTAAAGGCGGTAATTCAAATGTTGAATTCGATTATTTTATAAACGGAGTTCGTTCAGGATTTGAAAACCATGAAGTCATCAGAAATAGAACAAATAATTTTACATCGAAATAAAAATTGAGGACAGCATGAAATATTTAATTTTTCTACTAATTTTTTGTAATACGATTTCATCAATTCTATTCGGTCAGACTGTCGAGAATAAATCTAAAGTTCTTTCAAGCGGTGGTGGTGAATCATCTACTGGTTACACAAATAATTTCGTTGTAATAGGCGAACAATTTGTAAACAGTTCTGTTTCAAATTCAAATATTGCTACAAGTATAGGATTTTTATTTAATGATAGGATAAATAATATTCCTTTTTCAGCACCAGCATTGAATTCTCCACCGAATTATAGCACAAATTTACCGAAGCAGGTTACTTTTCTTTGGATTTCTATCCCGAATTGTATTTATTATAACTTAATTGTATCAGAAAACCATGATTTTTCTTCACCTTCACTTGACACTTTGATTGAGCAAACTTTTTATACAAAAGATTTATATTCTAACAAGGTGTATTATTGGAAAGTGAGAGCTATAAATGATAACGATACTAGTGATTGGTCTGATACCTGGCAATTTAATACTATAACAGTAAATGTTAAAGAAGCTAATAATCAATATTTACTTTGTAATTATCCTAACCCATTTTCTGAAAATACGATTATAAAATTTGTATTACCACAAGCTAGTCGAGTAAAGCTGACAATATCCGAGCTTAACGGAAGGGAATTAATTGTGGTTGCAGATAGGACATTTGAAGCTGGTATAAGCGAGATTAAATTTAAAGCAATTGATTATAATTTATCTAATGGTATATATTTCTATACAATTTCAGTTAATGGATTTAGGGATAATAAGAAGATGGTGCTTTTGAAATAATATCATATAACTATAGATATAGTGGATTAATTTTATTAACATTAATCCCACACCTTACGCATGGCATTAACAGCCTCGGTTTGGGCAATTTTTACATACTTTTGAAATGCAGTTCTATTTTTATGTCCTGAGATTTGCATAACCATTTCCGGCAGAACATTTTTCTTTAGAGAAATTGTTATATTTGTTCGACGAGCCGTGTGGCTTGAGATTAATTGCCATTTTTCGTAAGTTTCATTTACTCTTTTCTTACCATAATATTTTGATATTTCAATTTTTGAGTCAATGCCTGCAAACTTGCATAATTCTTTGATATAGTCATTGTATTTTTGATTGGAATATTTAGGAAGATTGAATCCATCATACTTTTTGAGAATATCTCGCAATTTATTTGATATTGGGATGATTGTCGGGTCCGCTGTTTTCAACTGATAAATTTTAATGATTCCTTCTTTCATTAATATATTTTCAGGTTTTAGATTGTTAAGGTCAGAATATCTCATGCACGTATATATTTGAATTAAAAACAGGTCCCTTATTTGATTTTGCTTTTTTGATGTAAGCTTTATCTTTTCAAGTTTTTTTATTTCCTCCATTGTAAGTGCTACACTTTGAGCTTCAGTCTTTAGCTTGAATGAGCGGGATACTTCACCAATGACTTTTTTGAATCGCAAGTTAGTGGTGAATCCTTTATCAACAGCATAATTTAGAAAAATTTTTAGTGTTTTTAGAATACTATCTATAGAATTGTTCACTCTACCTATTACCTGTGCAAGGTATAATACAAATTTATCGGTAAAATCTTCGTTTAAGTTATCAAATGTAATGTTATATTTTGTGTCGAGACAAAATTTTTCTAAATGTTTTTTTGTAGTAACATAGCTCTGAATAGTGTGGTTATTGAATTTAGGATTATTCCTTCTTTCTTCGATAAAATCTTCATAAATTTTAAAAAAGGAGTTTCTTGAATTAGACTTTAATAAAATCTTAGGATTAATAATAAGTTTCAATTTATTTTTTAAGAGTTCT
>JBEKWK010000539.1:0-2633 GCA_049513175.1 FCB group bacterium | reverse complement strand
CAGTTGCCAATCTTACTTCATCGAGAATATCAGCAAATCCGATGAGAAAAATGAGGATATTTCAAAAGAATGCTTACATATCTATTGACTTTGGCAACCAGGATGTAGAAGTTTTTAAAATGCTCGATGAGAGCAGTCAACCGGAAGAAATAATTCCTAATACGACACTTCTTGGTTCAATTGATTTAGGTTTGAAAGGTAAAAAAATTATATTTGAGAAACCTGCCATCCCCACTATTAATGCTATTGCAGAAGAACAAAGGGCTTTCATTGATGCAATTCTCCAAAAGTCACCTGTTGCGGTCAGTGCCGAAGAAGCCGCCGAGGCTCTTAGAATTGCGGAATTGATTAATGAGCAAATAAATCAGAATTAAGAATTAAAATAGGTTATTCTTTCACAAATATCTTCGTCTGCTCGCCGAACCTTATTATATAAGCTCCAACTGGTAAGGATTCAATATTCATACGGATTTCTGTGCCTTCGGCTGTAGCTGTTCTTAATTTATTTCCAAGCATATCATAAATGCTTAGAGCTTTTCCGATTATATTTGCTGAATTAATATTTAGAAAATCTGTGGCGGGATTGGGATATAATAAAGTTTCATTATTTTGGTTGCTCTCTTTAATATCTGAAATATCAAAGTCACTGAGTTTGGCTCTGAATATTCCAGCCGATGTACCAGCAAAAATATTATCACCGATTATTGAGAATGCAAGAACATCTAATATCTGCCCATAATAGTCTGTTAATCCAACATTTTTAGCTTTCCAACTATTCCCATTGTCAGTAGACATAAATATTCCACCACCATAAGTACCAGCAAAAATATTATTTCCTATTATTAATATTGAAGTAATACTTTTATAAGTTAATCCACTATTTCTATCAACCCAGTTATTTCCATTGTCTGTAGATAGATATATACCATAACTACCAGTGCCTACGAAAATATTATTCCCATAGATTGTAATTGTTGTTATAGAAGTGTCTTTTAATCCAACATTTTTTGCAATCCAAATATCCCCTTTATTTGTAGATAGAAATATCCCACCACCTTCAGTACCTGCAAAAATATTATTTCCATCTATAGATAATGCCAGAACGCCCAAATTTGTTAATGATTTATTTTTTGGAATCCAGCTTGCTCCGTTGTTTGTTGATATAAAAATTCCATCACCATAAGTACCTGCATAAATGTTATTCTCGCTAATAATTATTGAGCATACATATTTATTCGTTAATACTGGTTTTTTGGGAGTCCAAGTATCCCCATAGTCTGTGGATAGAAATATTCTACCATCAATAGTTCCAACAAAAATATTATTTCCCATTATAGATAATGACCGAAGATCCAACTCAGTTAATCCTGCATTTTTAGGGGTCCAACTGTTTCCTTTATCCGTAGTAAGAAATAGTCCATATTCTGTACCAGCAAAAAGATTATCTCCATCTTCTGATAATATATATACATATGTATTTGGTAATCCAGTATTTTTTTGGGTCCAAGTGCTTCCATTATCTGTTGATATAAATAACCCACCATCTCCATAATTCCACATAACTGCACCTGCAAAAATATTATTATCATTTCTTGCTAAAGACATAACAGTAAAACCTGATAATCCTATATTTTCCCAGTTGCTTCCGTTGTCTGTGGATAGAAATATTCCAGCACTATCAGTTCCGATAAAAATATTTTTCCCATTTATTAATATTGATGAAACAAGCAAATCATTTAATCCACTGCTTATTTTATTCCAGTAGTCTCCCATGTTTGAAGATAAATATATTCCTTTTTCAGTTCCAACAAAAATATTATTTCCATTTAAAGCTAATGATAAAACATGTAAGGTTGTTAATCCTGTATTTTTTGCTGTCCAATTATTTCCATTATTAGTAGAAAAAAATATCCCTTTAATAGTACCAACGAAAATATTATTTCCACTTTTCGCGAATGAATTAATAAGTAAGTTTGTTAATCCTGTATTTTTTATAGTCCAACTATTTCCGTTGTCTGTTGACAGAAATATCCCACCACCCCAAGTTCCGGCAAATATATTATCTCCACTTATTAATAATGTCAAAACATTTAAGTTTGTTAATCCTATATTTTTTGCTGTCCAACTATTTCCGTTGTCTGTTGACAGAAATATTCCACCACCTCCAGTACCAGCAAAAATATTATTCCCACTTATTGATAAGGTATAAATGTTTAAAGTCGTTAATCCTTTGTTTTTTGCAATCCAACTGTTTCCGTTGTCTGTGGACAGAAATATTCCTACACTAGTACCGGCAATAATATTATTTCCGTCTACTAATAATGCTCCAATATATTCCTTATAAAGTCCATTACATGGCTCCCATTGTGCAACAAGATTTGAATTGATACTACATAAAAATAATATCAAGATGACAAGCAGTTTTGTTGAGGAATTTTTCATGGTAGTTTCCAATTATTAAATTGAAATATTTTTAATTAAAAATCTGGTTACTAAGCTCCTGCTTTGCAACCCTTACGTTCCAAAGCATGACTTCGGCAAGCTCAGTCGAGTCGAGCTTTGGAACGAGATGAAAAAAAGTTTTTTCAAATTTGTTCCATCTATATATATAAATGACACAGATTTTGGAAAAA
>JBEKWK010000538.1:0-2636 GCA_049513175.1 FCB group bacterium | reverse complement strand
CTGACCAATGAATTTGAAATTCTGGTTGTACTGGTAGCGTAGACAAATATAAGGTATCACCTTCACACAATGGTTGGCTATATAAAACTTTAAAATCTTCAGGAATATCTATATTAGGAACAAAACAAGCCGGTGCTAAAACTGGATTTTTACAATCCAGAAAATCTTCAAAATAAATTACATTATTAGTACTGTCATATATTTTAACCCAATCAAGTGAACCTGAACCTTTAAAAGCTAAATTATATGAAGTAAGATAATCAATAGTCTTTGGATACTTTATGTCAATTAAATCTTTCCCATTTACAATATAATGACATATATTGTTTTGAAATTTAAATGTTATAATATCCCAATTTTGTAAATCAATAATATATTCTGGACTACCGGTAATATGGGCATCATTAACCCAGCCGCAACCTGCAAATCCTGCATTTTGGTCACCAAATAAATTAAATAATGCATAAGAATTACATAGACCTAACAAAGTTAAATATACATCATAGGATGATTGAGCTCCTTCTTCATCATATGGATTTTTTAATTTTAATTCCCATGTAAAATTATTATTAACACAAAAAGTATCGTTCATTGAAAAATTAGTAAAATACATGCCTCCTCTTGAGAGATTATAGGGCATTTTGAAAATACCATTTTTCACCCATACACAAGGGTCATTTAAAGTATCTCTATCTGTAGCAGAAGAATATTGAATAAAACCTACCCATCTCTTATTCTGTTGTGCTAGTGTTTGGGTAGGTATAATTTGGACTAATACCAATAGTAAAATTACTAATGATAGCAATGATTTGAAACCTGAATTTTTCATATATAGCTCAATATTTCTTTAACAGAAATAACAATAAAATCCGGTTTTGTATCTTCAAGTATCTTCACATCTCTAATACCGTTTGCAACGGCGATTGTCTTACAGCCGAGAGCTTTACCTGCCATAATATCCGTTTCGGTATCACCTATGAAAAAGCTCTCCTGCGGCAGTTTCCCTGCGAAATAATTATTCACCAAATCGTACTTCAATTTCCATCTCGGATACTTTTCCTCGACCGCAGTCAACACACTTCTAAAATACTTCTTTATGTCGAATAATTCAAGTTCTTTTTGTAATTGTTCATAAGAATTGCGAAGTGTTACAAGAAATAGAGTATTTTCCGATGAAAGTTTTTCCAGCACATTGAGTGCGGCATGCTGGACAGAATCGTATTTCATATACGCATCCGATTCGATTAACGACTTGCGTTCCGCTTTGTACCAATCCCGGATTTGCTCCGCCCCGGTCAAGCCCAATATTTCCCTGTCCGGCGTTTTGTTCCTTTTCAATTCCCAATAGCGGCTTTTCGCTAAAGTTTCGTAATTTTTGCTTTGCAATAAATCAGCATATATCCGATAATACTTTTCGGATACATCGAGTATAGGTCCATCGAGGTCAAAAAAAATTGTCATGTTTTTTCAGCTATAATATAAATTTCAGAACACAAATCAGGCAAATCCTCACTGATCGCGAAGAAAGCATCTATAAGTTCATTACTCCATTGTGCCTCAATCTGGCGGTTAGACAATGGCTTAATCATGCAACCGCCGGATTTAATAATTTTCAGCCCGGCTTTTCTGATATGGCTTTTCAATAATTTCGGTGTATAAACCCGCTTGTGACCGAGTATCACATCCTGCTCATTCAGAGAATCTTTTTTTGAAAGCATTCCCATCTTCACACCGATTAACCTATGAATTGAATTTGCATTCGGGACGGCTATAAAAATTCTTCCTTTTTTTGACAGCCATTTGACAGCCCTCTTCAATACAAGAACGGGGTCATCGAGATGTTCGAGAATATGAGTCATAAAGATATTATCGAATTTTTCTTTTGTCTCCCACTCTTCAAAAAGAGAGCATACCAACTTTATATTCTTTGCTTTAACTTTTTGTTTCAATTGCTTTAAAAATAGTTCCGAACCATCTACAACAGTCAATGAAGTGAACTCTTTGCATAGCCATTGTGTCAGAATGCCATCCGCACTACCCAATTCCAGGGCATTTCCCGGGAGATGGTAAGGTTTCAAAACGGAAAATAAATTTTCTCTTTTTTTATAATATAATTTCTCCCAATCTTTGATAATAGTCTTATGGTAAGAATTAGCGGACTCTTCTAAAAATTCTTTTTGTATATTTTTTTTCATTACATAAATCCAAAATTAAGTTGAATAAAACACTTTTTCCCAGCGATGCAAATTCTTCTCAGCCCAAATCATTTCATGCCTAATCCCATCGGGCAGGCTCGTTTTCGGCGACCAATTCAATTCAGATTTAGCTTTACTTATATCGAGGAGCATAACTTTTAATTCGGCAGTATTCCGCTTTTTATCGGGTACCATCTGAGAGAATTCACCTTCTCTTGTATTCTCATAAATTACTTCCAATTCCTTTCCTGATGCTTTAACGACAGTCTTTGCGAGTTCAGCAACTGAAGTTGGTATTGACGTACCGACATTATAAGATTTTCCATTTGCTGAATCAGATTCAAGACAGATATTATGAAGTCCAACAGCATCACCAACGTATATAAAATCCCGAACCTAGTCACCTTCACCAAAAACGACTGGAGGCTGATTCATAATTAC
>JBEKWK010000537.1:0-2639 GCA_049513175.1 FCB group bacterium | reverse complement strand
AAAACTCTTATAATATCTGGTCTCTGCTCGATGGAGAAATATTTATTTTATTGTCTGAAAACCAGAAACGTATCAATGAAACAAGTAAAATAATGTATGATGTGTTTAACAGGTCCCTATTTAATAAAGATGAAAAAGGAAACGAAAGTATAAGATTTACTTTCATAGACATCAAAACCGATATTCCCAGACCGACAAAAGACCTTCCTTTTGAATTAGCTTGCCAAACTGTTTATCGCGAAATTGCACCCGCAATTATCGGAAAAGATAAAAATAAAATAAGCATAGAGAAGATTTATAAAATCAATGAAGCTTTTACAAAAAAATGGTTCGATGAAGGGCTTGATGTTTATTTTTCAAATTTGCTCTTTAGATGGCATAAAAAATTAATTGATAATAATTATTTTGAAGCTTATAATTATTTAATCTTTAAAGAAGGTAATCCTCAAGAGTATAAGGAATGGTACGATAAACATCAAAAGGCTTTTGATGATTTTATGAATTGGCTATTAGATAATCCTGTTATGATTGATAAAGAACATAGGTTATTGAGAAGCAATTTAAAATAATTTAATAAGGAGTCATTTGGCTTGTCTGACTTATGCGAAAACTCATTTTGAAATAAAGCAATGGATTATATAAATCATGAGCCGCTTTGAATTAGTATCCAGCTATAAGCCTGCCGGAGACCAGCCCAAAGCTATCATTGAACTTATAGAAGGCTTGGAAAGAGGTGATAAACATCAAACATTATTAGGCGTAACCGGTTCCGGAAAAACTTTTACAATATCGAATGTCATCCAGGAAGTACAAAAACCTACTCTTGTTATTTCACCAAATAAAACTTTAGCTGCACAGTTGTATAGCGAATTTAAAGGGTTTTTCCCAAACAATTCCGTAGAATATTTTATTTCATATTATGATTATTACCAGCCGGAAGCATATATTCCTACAACGGACACTTATATAGAAAAAGATTTCTCAATTAACGATGAGATTGACAGGCTAAGGCTTCGGGCTACAAGTTCCCTCGTGGAGGGCAGAAGAGATATTATTGTAGTCGCTTCGGTAAGTTGCATTTATAGTATCGGGAAAAAAGGAGATTTTCTTGAACACTTATTCCCTCTTAAAGTTGGTCAGAAAACAACCAGGCAACAACTGCTTTTTAAATTGTCGGATATGCACTATAGCAGGAATGATTTTGATTTTGCAAGAGGTACTTTCAGAGTCAGAGGAGACGTTGTGGATATAATTCCGGCTTATGAAACACAAACAGCAATAAGAATTGAAATGTTCGGAGATGAGATTGAAAGGCTCAGCTATATTGAATCTGTAACAGGAAAGGTAATTTCCGTAATGGATTCTGTAGTTTTATTTCCTGCAAAGCTTTTCGTTACTTCAGAGACACAGTTGGTAAATGCGATGGGAAATATTAAAGATGAACTTTACGAAAGATTGAAAGAACTTAGGTCGCAGGATAAACTTGTCGAAGCCCAAAGATTGGAGCAAAGAACAATATTTGATTTGGAAATGATGAAGGAGGTGGGATATTGTTCAGGTATCGAAAATTATTCAATGCATTTATCAGGTAGAAATTTTGGTGAAAGACCGGAATGTCTGATTGATTATTTTCCCGAAGATTTTTTGTTGGTGATAGATGAAAGCCACGTTACAGTACCACAGCTACGTGCAATGTATAACGGTGACAGGCAGAGAAAACAGACACTTGTCGAGTGGGGCTTTCGCCTGCCTTCGGCACTTGAGAACAGACCTTTGAAATTCACTGAGCTTGAAGATACTGTTAGTCAGGTTGTATTTATGAGTGCAACCCCCGGACCTTATGAATTGGAGAAATGCGAAGGTGTTGTAGTGGAACAGGTCATAAGACCTACAGGCTTATTAGACCCGGAAATAAGCGTCAGACCTGTAAAGAATCAGATTGATGACCTGATTCATGAAATACGAAAAAGGATTCTCAAAAAAGAACGGGTGCTCGTTACGACGCTTACAAAGCGGATGTCTGAAGATTTATCTGAATATCTGCAGAACCTGAATTTGAAAGTCGCATATATTCATTCGGATGTTGATGCACTCCAGCGTGTAGAAATAATTAGAAATCTCCGGGTAGGAGAATTTGATGTGCTTGTTGGTGTCAACCTTTTAAGAGAGGGATTAGACTTACCTGAAGTATCACTTGTAGCAATACTCGATGCAGATAAGGAAGGATTTTTGCGTAGCGAACGTTCATTACTTCAGATTGCAGGAAGAACTGCAAGAAACGTTGAGGGATTAGTCATTCTATACGGAGATAGAATAACAAAATCAATGAAGCATTTAATTGATGAAACTAACAGACGACGGATATTGCAGGTTGAATATAATGAAAAGAATAACATTGACCCACAAACAGTTTATAAAACTTTGGACGAAATTTTAAGCTCGACTTCTGTTGCAGATATGCAGATACAAAAAGTAAAACGTTTTGAGGAATCTGAATCAAGAAAATTAAAAAAGGTTGCAGAACCCCTTGCAAGATATCTCACACCTTCACAAAGAGAAGAACTAATCGAACAACTATTCAACGAAATGAAGAAATCTGCACGGGAGCTTGATTTCGAGAGGGCTGCAGAACTGAGAGA
>JBEKWK010000536.1:0-2655 GCA_049513175.1 FCB group bacterium | reverse complement strand
CGGAGCGATTAAAGGCGTCATTCAGACTTGCCATATTAATTCTCCTTAAAAAAAGAACAATAAAAAATAATTATTGCTTATTGACGATAATGGAATATAAAAAATTATATTACATTTGATAAAAATTTGAAAGTATAAAGTTAAAAGTTTTTTTCAACTCCTAATTCCGACTCGACGACTCGACAGAGCTCGCCGAAGTCTGAGCTTGTCGAAGTCTAAATCCGCACTCCTAACTGATTCAAAGGCATTTAACCGCAAAGGACGCCAAGTTTAATGAAAAGTTTCGCAAAGTTTTAAAATTCTTAATTTTTAATTCTTAATTTTTTTTATATAACTCCTAATTCCTAACTCCGCACTCCTAACTGAATTTCCGTGGCAAGAGAGAAAAATAATTTATAATAAAATCCAAAAAATGAATGAAAAAATAAATTAATAATAGTTTATAAATAATAATTTAATTAATTTGTTTACTAATATTATGTATAAATTTTAAAAAAAATATCATAATGCAATTTAAAAATTGTAAATATTAAACTAGCAATAATAAAATGCCAGAGACATTAAAAATACAAATAAATCCTCAGGTACTTCTTTGGGCTAGGAAGGAAGCTGGTTTTAAAGAAAAAGAAATTGCTGCAAAATTGCATATCCCTTATGAGAGATATACAAGTTGGGAATCTACTGGAAAAGAAATACCTCTCGGTATATTAAAACATATTTCTAATTATTATAAAAGACAGATGGCTGTTTTTTTACTTCCAGTGCCACCTCCTGAACTAATAAAACCTAAAGATTATAGAAACCTAGCTATAAGTAAAGCTGATTTATCTCCCGATACATTATTGTCAATCAGACGAGCTCACAAATATCTTGAATTATCAAAAGAAATTTTGGGTGATCAATATTTTATAAATCAATATAGATGGCTAGAAGAAATTGAAATATTAACCCAAAAAAAAGAAACAATTTATTCAAACTCAATTATTGATTGGTTAAGAGGAAAATTAAAAATAACTATTGATGAACAAGAAAAATTTAGTGGATATGATGATGCTTTTAGAAAATGGAGAAATAGTATTGAGAAAGAATTAGGCATTTATATATTCCAATTCTCAATGCCTAAAGAAGAACTTGATGGATTTTGTTATGCAGAAGAAACACCACCTTATGCTATCGTAATTAATTCTAATACAGTTAAATCAAGGAAAATTTTTACACTTTTCCATGAATTGGGACATATATTTAAACATAAATCTGGAATTTGTCTGCCAGACATTACTTTAGATAATAATGACATTGAATTTGAATGTAATAATTTCTCAGGGAAATTTCTTATTCCAGATTCTATAGTTTTCCCAATTAATAATATTAAAGATTTAGGAATTTTAGCAAATAGATTTAAAGTAAGCCGTGAAGTATATTTGAGAAGAAATTTAGAAAGAGATTTTATCATTAAAAAAGATTTTTTTGGTATACTAAAAAATTTAAAAGAACAACCACCTCCAACAAAAAAAGAAAAGAAGGATATTCGAATTAAAAGAACAATATTAAGCAAAGCGTCCCGCGGTGAAACGTTTTTCAATTTGATTTTAGAAGCAGTTTATACAAATAAAATTGATTATATAACAGCATCCGATGTTCTTGGATTAAATTTTAAACACATTGAAAAAAATGAGTGATTCGCAAAATAAAATATTTTGCTTCGATACAAGCGTTTTTATATCATTGAATAGGATTCATAATATTATACCAATTCCAGATTTTTGGGATATGCTTGATGACCTGTTTAAAAATGGAAAAATTATATCTCACGAATATGTTTTTGATGAGATAAAACCAGGAGATTTTATAGGTAAATGGATTCAAGATAAACATCAATACTTTATAGGACTTTCCGATAAACAGTTTCAGAACGTAGAAAAGATTTTAAAAATGTTTCCAGATTTTATTGACACTGAAAAAGAAAAAAACCAGGCAGACCCATGGATCATTGCTTTAGCAATGGAAAAATCAGAAGAAGATAATTTATTTGGTCATAATTCATTAATATATGTGGTAAGTCAGGAAAAGATTTCCTCTACAAAAAAAATTCCTGCAGTATGTAGAGCTTTTAATATAGAACATTTTGATTTAGAAGCTTTTCTTAATGATAACGGGATGCGTTTTGGTATAATAAAATAAATTTTATTATTTTCATTCCTCCCCTTCCACCACCTTAATTTCTTCCTCCGTCAAGCTGTAAATATATTAGACATAGGGGGCTATTTAATTTTCGAAAATTTTAACATAATAATCAGGATAATCTTTTTCGATTTTTTTAAATAATAATTTTATATCCTCGAATAAAATATTATTTTTAATTATTCTATCTAATTGAGAATCAATTGAATTACTAATATAATAATCAGGGTCAATTGATAAAAATTTAATTAAATTATTAAAAACCAATGATATTATTTCATGATAAGCTATATTTATTTCTTTTTTTGCTATTGTATATCTTTTTTCTGATATATGACTTACTACCTCTGAAATAATATTTATATAATTATTAACATCTTGTTTTTTATATTTTCGGTATTATTATTTTTATCATTTATTATATCCATTATTTAACCTGATATAATATTCAACAATATTTATTAATTTTTTACA
>JBEKWK010000535.1:0-2661 GCA_049513175.1 FCB group bacterium | reverse complement strand
ATATATTGAAAAACTTCGCAAAAAGAAGAAAGATACTGAAGCGGCTCAAATTGAATCAAGTCTTTCACAGGCTACCGAACCTTCGGATTATTTTCGGATTATAACCGAAAATGCAATTCCCGACCCTGTTTCCGGTTCGACTGATTGGACTGAAGTGAGAAATTTTAATTTGATGTTCAAGACTTACATTGGTTCATTAGAGGATACAAGCAGTGTTGTATATCTTAGACCTGAATCCGCACAGGGCATTTTCGTAAATTTCAAAAATGTTATGGAATCAGCAAGGCAGAAAATACCTTTCGGTATAGCACAAATCGGCAAAGCTTTCAGAAATGAAATCAACACTAAAAATTTCCTGTTCCGCACACGCGAGTTTGAGCAGATGGAAATGCAGTATTTTGTGAAACCCGGTTCCGAAAATGAGTGGTACGAATATTGGAAAGAACAAAGATGGAATTGGTATTTAAGCCTGGGTATTTCTCCTGAAAATTTAAAATTTAAGAAGCATGATAAGCTTGCCCATTATGCCAAAATGGCTGTAGATATAGAGTACCTGTTTCCTTTTGGTTGGGGAGAAATTGAAGGTATTCATTCGAGAACAGATTTCGATTTGAAAAATCACCAGGAATTTTCCGGTAAGAAACTTGAATTTGTTGATACAGTGAACCAGGAAAGATATATACCATACGTTGTTGAAACGTCGGGAGGCGTTACCCGTTCATTGATGGCAATTCTATGCAGTGCATATAATGAAGATGAAGCACCTGATGATAAAGGCAATTTAGAAAAAAGAGTCGTGCTTAAATTCAATCCAAAATTGTCACCGATAAATGTAGCCGTGTTTCCTTTGGTCAATAAAGACGGGATGCCTGAAGTAGCAGAAAAAATCTACAAAGATTTACAAAAGAATTTCAGAACTCAATTTGATATTTCGGGAGCTATTGGAAGAAGATACCGTCGGCAGGATGAAGTAGGAACTCCTTTCTGCATAACTGTTGACGGGCAAACATTGGAGGATAACACAGTCACAATCAGGGACCGTGACACAATGTTACAGGATAGAATCTCAATTGATACTATAAAGGAATACATAAATAATAAGCTTTCCTAAAATAAAGTAACCAACAGTAACGTTTTTAATTTCATAATTATTGAAATAAATTTTTACTTGGAAAAACCATAATGAAAAATATAAAAGTATTATTAATAATATTTTTTTTAATTACAGGTAGTCTCGTACTTTCTGCCTCTAACGACGATTATTATTTTAAAATAAATAAATCCTTCGAAATTTTCGGTGCGGTTATCAGGGAACTGTCTTCAAATTATGTTGATGAAATAGACCCTGAAGATATGATTGATGACGGTATTGACGGTATGCTCAAAAATCTCGACCCATACACCACATATATAGATAATAAAGACAACGAAGACCTTGATATTATAACAAACGGCTCCTATAGCGGCTTGGGAATTACAGTCAGTATCAGGGACAGTATGCTTACAATCATTGACATACATGACGGCTTTTCGGCACAAAGGAATGGTGTACGCATCGGGGATAGAATTTACAAAATTGATTCCGTGAATTTATTACATCAATCTACGGATGAATTAAGAAAATACACACGTGGCAAACCAGGCACTACGGTAATACTATGGGTAATCCGTAACGGCATGAAAGACACAATTGCAATCACATTACAGAGAGAGGAAATAAAAATAAATAATGTATCCTATAGCGGAATGATTAATGACAGTGTCGGCTATATTAAATTAGACAGGTTCTCGAGATTTTCTGCCGAAGAAGTGCGGAACGCCCTTAATGAACTAAAACGCAATGATAAATTCCATTGTCTTATTCTTGATTTACGCGATAACCCGGGAGGTTTACTCGAATCTGCTGTTGCTATCTCTGAGATATTTTTAAAGTCAGGCAGTCCGATTGTATCAACAAAAGGCAGAAATCATAAAGAAGAACGTATGTATCGTTCAGTGCTTCCACCGGTAGACAAGGATACAAGACTTGCTGTTCTAATTAACAGGATGAGTGCCAGTGCAAGCGAAATCTTAGCAGGAGCAATCCAGGATTTAGACAGAGGAATAATTGTCGGAGAAAGGTCTTTTGGAAAAGGATTGGTGCAAACGATTTTTGATTTACCTTATAATAATTCTCTTAAAATTACAACCGCAAAATATTACACACCTTCAGGGAGATGTATCCAGCGACTTGATTTTCACAATAAAGTTAAGTCAAATATAGACAAATCAGATTCAATATTTCATACCAAAAATGGTAGAATTGTAATTGAATCCAACGGGATAATGCCCGATTCACTGGTAAATGAGAAGCCATTTTCAGATTTTACAAAACAATTATTAAGAGATGATGTATTTTTCGATTTTGCAAATGATTATTCTTCCGAATTAAAGAAACTGCCTGAAGGCTTTCAGGTTAATCCAAAACTGATTTCCCTGTTCAAAGACTATATTAACAAAAAAAATAAAAAGTATGATACACCATTAAGGGCTAAAATTCTCGAATTGGAAAAATTAGCCAAAGAAGAAAATGTTTCTCAAAAAATGTACAAGGAAATTGAGAATCTAAAAAATAATTCATCAAAGGAAAATGAAGAAATCTTTGTTCAAAATGATAAAGAT
>JBEKWK010000534.1:0-2669 GCA_049513175.1 FCB group bacterium | reverse complement strand
ATTGGATTTTCCCTGCATGCCGAAACGAGAAAAATCACACTCGACAGCGCTCTATACATTGCAGTGGAAAATAACTACGATATAAGTACATCACAACTGAGTTACGGTAAATCTAAAGCTCTGGTAAAGGAAGCCGTGGGGACTATCCTGCCTTCTGTTTCAATTAATGCAAATTATACAAGGAATATAAAACCGCCTGTAACTTTTTTGCCCGGGTATTTTTTACAAGAACCTAATGTAGAATTTGTAGGAATACCATTTGGGGCTAAAAACAATTACCAGGCTGTTGCATCAGTTAACCAAATCCTTTTCAATTCAGCAGTTTTCACCGGATTGGGAACGGCAAAAATTTATGAAAATGCTTCGTACGAGATGTATATAAGCTCGGTTTCCAAAATTATTCTAAATACGAAGAAAGCTTTTTATGGCGTATTACTTGCGAAAGAACTTTGGAATACAATGAAGATAAGTTTGGATAAATCCGAGGATAATTTGAAAAGCGTATCCGCTTTGTTTAATGAAGGTATGATACCGGAATATGATTTCATCAGGGCAAAAGTAGGTGTAGAAAACCTTAAACCTTCAGTATTACAAGCAGAAAATGGTTATATAAATGCTTTGAATGCATTGAAAATGTTTATGGCTTTAGATATTAATGACAGCATCGAAATAGAAGGTGAATTAAAATCTTTTGTTAAAGAAGGAAATTTTACGGAAGATGAATTATTAAACAAATCCATTCAAAATAATTACGACCTGAAGTCACTTGCAATCCAGAAAAATGTTGCCGAAGATTTTGTGACTATAAGAAAATCAGAATATTATCCGACTCTGTCAGCTTTCTATAATTATATGTTTAATGGTTTGTCAAATAAATTTAATTTTATAAATGCCCAAAGTTCCTCGTTCGGGCTTAATTTATCTATGTCCATTTTTCAGGGTTTTCAATCGCAGGCAAGAGTTGAACAGGCAAATATTGATTACTTAACTTTAAAGGACAGGTATTCTCAATTGAAAGATGCTCTCAGGCTCCAAATAACATCTGCCCTTCTGCAACTAACGACAGCCAAAGAGAGAATGAAAGCCCAGGATGAAAATGTATCACAAGCTGAGAGGGGTTCTGAAATATCCAGGATAAGGTACAAGGAAGGTGTAGGCAGCCAGGTTGAAATTAACGATGCCGACGTTGCCTTAATTCAGGCAAGTATTAACAGGTCTCAATCAGTATTTGATTATTTATCGGCTTATGCTGATTTGGATAATTTAACCGGGAATGTGGAAAACCGTTATATTAAAATGAAAAAAGACTAATTTATTTTTAAGGAGAATATTATGTTGAATAAAATAATAAAAAATATGAAAAATTTTAAAGTGCAGAGTTTCAATCTCAGCAATGTATTCAAGCCATTATTATTCAGTTTAGCAGCTATTTTGATTGTTGCGAATACCTCCTGCTCCCAGCGGGGGAATTCTGCTGAAACAAAAAAATCAGAATTAGCAAAACTGAAATCACAGTCAGCAGAAATCCAAAATAAAATCGCTTCATTGGAAAAAGATATTTCGACAAATGGCAGCAACTCGGACATGGGAAATATTGTCAACGTTAATGTACTTGAAATTAAACCTGAATTATTCAGAAGATTTATTGATGTCCAGGGAACCGTTGAATCGGAGAAAGCTGCGAATATTAGCAGCAAAATGGCTGGACAGATTGTAAAAGTTTATGTTCAACCCGGTGCTGTTGTTAAAACCGGAGACAGGTTAATTCAGATTGATGATGAAATATTAAAAAAGAATTTGGATGAAGTTCAGAATGGGCTTGATTTCGCCACAACAATGTATAATAAACAAAAAAGGCTTTGGGACCAAAAAGCCGGTTCTGAGGTTCAATATCTTCAGGCAAAAAACCAGAAAGAGCAACTCGAAAAACGTGTTGCTTCAATTAAAGAGCAGATTTCCTATTCAAAAATTATTGCTCCTTTTTCCGGTATGATTGATGGAGTTGTTCCCAAAGAGGGCGAAATAGTCAGTCCCGGTGTACCTGTAATAAAGCTTACAAGTATGTCAGGTGTGAAAGTAACCGCAGAGGTTTCTGAGAATTATATATCGTCTATGAATATTGGTGACCCGGTTGTTATAAACTTCCCGGATTTAAATAAAAATGTTGAAGCTAAAATTTCAGTTATTACAAAGCTTATTAATCCAACAAACAGAACATTCAAGGTCGAAATAAAGCTGCCGTCTTTACCTGCAGGGCTTCGTCCTAATCAATATTGCAGCGTTGCAATAAATGACATAACAAAAGAAAACACGATTTTAGCTCCCTTAGCAGTAATCCAGAAGTCCGGTGATAATAGTTTTGTCTTTGTGGTAGAGAATGGCAAATATGGAGAAATAGCAAAAAAAGTATTTGTAAAAACAGGTTTGTCTTACAAAGATAAAATCGAAATACTCGATGGTTTAAAACCGGGTGACAAAATAATTACTGCAGGTGCCTTTGATGTGGCAGACCAACAAACAATTTCAGTTAAATATTAAAAAATGTTTAGGTATAATACGATAACAAAAATAATATGAAGTCATTTAAACCTACAAATTGGGCGATAGAAAATAAAATACCGGTATATATACTTGCCATATCAATAATTATTATGGGGTTTGTCTCGTAT
>JBEKWK010000533.1:0-2675 GCA_049513175.1 FCB group bacterium | reverse complement strand
CAACGGTTATTGCTTTAACACTAATAGTAGGAATGCCTGTTTTCGACCATTGGAAATCATCTTGGGCTATAAGTGCTGTTGCAAAAACAGCAATAATAAGAATCACTAAGAAAAGCATTTTGGATTTCATTTTTGAACTCCTAAAATTTTTGAAAGAATTTTTTTATTTTTTAACAAACATCTTTGTTTGTTCACCAATTCTAATTAAATAAACTCCTATTGGTAATGATTTAATATTTATTCTTGTTTCAATGTTTTCTGGAGTAACTGAAATTAATTTATTTCCTGAAATATCAAAAATACATACATTTTTTCCGAAAAAATTTGCAATATTAATATTTAGAAAATCGCTTGCAGGATTGGGATATACTATATGTTGCAAATTTTGGTCGCTCTCTTTTACATCAGAAATTCCAAAGTCACTCAGTTTTGCTCTATATAATCCATTCATATAGGTTCCAGCAAAAATATAATTCCCATCAATAAACAATGACTCAATAAACCTGTTTGTTATTCCTTGGTTTAATCCTGAATCTATTGGATTCCAATTATTCCCATTATCTGACGAAAGAAATATTCCATATCCGCCAGTTCCAGCAAAAATATTATTTCCCATAGTTAATAATGACACAATACCAAGGTTTGTTAACCCATTATTTTTTGCAGTCCAACTTTTCCCATTATCTGTAGAAAGAAATATACCTTTAGTATTACCAGCAAAAATATTATTTTTACTTTGTGATAATCTTGATGCGTACAAATTTGAATCTAATAAAGTCCAATTGTCTCCATCGTCAGAAGACATATATAATCCATTACCAGTTCCAGCAAAAATATTTTCGCCACTAATTAATAATGGTAAAATATATAAGTTTGTTAATCCATTATTTTTTTCTATCCAATTATTTCCGTTATCTGTGGATAAAAATATACCACCATCTGTAGCAGCAAAAATTTTATTTCCATTTATTGCTAATGACCAAACCTTAAAATTTGTTAATCCATTATTTTTTGCAGTCCAACTTTTCCCATTATCTGTAGATAAAAATATTCCTTCTAGATAACAACCAGCAAAGATATTATTTCCACTTATTGCTAAAGCATCTATTGGAAAATGAGATATTTCATTTGTTAATTCAGTCCAGTTGTCTCCATTGTCAATTGAATAAAATAATCCATAATTATCAGTACCCATAAAAATATTATTTCCGCTATTTGCAAATGTGTTAACAATAGCCGTAAACAACCCTTTATTATAATGTTGCCATTGAGCATTTAGGTTAGAGTTGATTATTGTTAGAAAAGCAATCATTAAGAAAAGCATTTTGGATTTCATTTTTGAACTCCTAATATTTTTAAGATGTGTAAGTTAATAAGAAACTAAATTACCTCACCCTTGGTCCCTCTCCAGAGGAGAGGGAGAAAGAACCTCACCCTTAATCCCTCTCCAAAGGAGAGGGAAAGAGTGAAGAAAGTAAAATTAATTCTTGGAAAATTTTCCTGTATATTTTTCCTGTCCGCCACTTGAATTTATACCGTCATATTTATAAATATATACTCCTTTAGGTAATTCCGAGCCGTTCCACCAGAGAGAATGCCTGCCTAAAGATGTGGGGCAGTTATCGAATTTTTTCATTTCCTGTGCATCGAGTGAATAAATTGATAGCGATACCTTATTCATTTCTCTCGGTAAAGTATAAGTGAACTGAGTTGTAAATTCAAACGGATTAGGATTGTTGGAGACATCCAAAATCCAGTTTGGTCCTTTCATAGGCACCTGCAGGATTTTAATATTGTTATTCATGCAGAACTCATTGAATTTATCGTCAACATCAACCTTTGTGAAAAATTCAACATAGCTTGCACTATCAGGAATAAGATAATTGACATTTAATTGCGTTGTCTCGAGCTTTTTAAGATTTGTAATAATAGTATCGCAAACCAGGACTGTATCAATATTGTCCTGAACTGCATATATGCGTACATCAATATTATTTGCAGGAAGAACACCGTTTTTAATTGTAGCACTTAAAATTGTAGTGTTGCCATGAATTAATTGCGGAAGACTTGATGTAAATCCTGTTATGCCGAAATCATAAGCCGGTCCATCAAGTATGGCATTATCTGCGGCTGTGAAGAGAGCTTTGCTTGTAATGTTTCCTTTAGGCGATTTCCCGTTATAGCTAATATCAATAGATGAAACTATTGTACTTGTATCATACACTACCATGCAAGCTTCGCTTGTAGTCTTATAATGAATCAGCATGTCTTTGGTTTCACCGGGTACTAAGGCTCCGGGATTTGCTGTAATCACGTTATTTAAACATGAAGTATTCAAAGGCAAACGGCTTGTATCAGGTATGTAGTATGGTCCCGGATGAATCTGCAGAATAGTATTTTCGGCTATATCATTTCCCGAATTTGAAGCTTCCACAAGCATTTCAAAATCCTTGTCAATGTCGTTTTGAGGGAATTTAAATATAGCTTTATCTGTAATAGGTACACCGTTAATTTTAGTTATTCTTTTGAATGATTTTATCTTCGGACCTGTCGAATTTACTGTTATTCTGCCGGTTGATAAATTTTTTGTATTTGTAATATCCGTGAAATTAAATGTTGAAGAAGTCGCTATATCAAAATAATCGTCGGCGTTATAACTGTTAGATTGCCCTTGC
>JBEKWK010000532.1:0-2676 GCA_049513175.1 FCB group bacterium | reverse complement strand
ATTTTTCCTGGTTCAGATATATATTTCCCCTGTTAAAATATGCCTGGGAGTTTTTTGAATCATATTTAATCGCATTCGTAAAATCGGATAATGCTTCTTCTGTTTTCCCGGGCATGAAGCTGTATGCCAACCCCCTGCTATTGTAAACATCAGAATTCCTCGGTTCTAATTTTACGGCTTTATTAAAATCTTTTATAGCTTTTTCTGTTTTATCGGTATATAGGTAAGCTATTCCTCTATAATAAAATCCAAAAGCATTTTTAGGGTTTGCCTCAATTTCTTTTGTAAAATATGTAATTGCTTTTTCAAAATTATTTTCAGATAATTCTTTTTGTCCCTTTGCAAACCAGTTTTCCTGGGCATATGTCATTACATTATTATTCATAAAAATAATTATGACAATGAAAATTGAGAGCAAACAGTTTTTCATTACAACCTCTTTTTTATTTATTCTTAGTTAGTTTGTTCCATAATAAAATCTTAAATTCTTCTAAATTTTCACCTGTAACTGAAGATATATTTATAATCTGCAAACCCTTTTCGGAGAATTTAATTTTTTGAAGAGCCAGTCGTTTTCCTTCATCGGCAGTATCCATTTTACTAAAGCATATTAACTTCTTTTTGTATTTTAATTCCGAATTATATTTTAATAATTCATTGTATAAAATTTTATAATCATTCTTTGGATTAAGACTGCATGAATCAATTAAAAAAACAAGGACAGTCGTTCTTTCGATATGACGCAGAAATTGAATTCCTAATCCTTTCCCTTCATTTGCACCTTCGATTAAACCCGGAATATCAGCAACAGTAAAACTCTGTCCTTCGCCGATTCTGACTATCCCCAAATTCGGTATTAAAGTAGTAAACGGGTAATCTGCAATCTTAGGCTTAGCTGATGATATTACAGAAATCAGGGTAGATTTTCCAACATTCGGAAAACCAACTAAGCCTATATCTGCTAAAAGTTTCAACTCTAAAATTATTTCCTTTTCGATACCCGGGATACCGTCTTCAGCAGTACGTGGCGTTTGATTAGTCGCTGTTGCAAATTCAGCATTGCCCCGTCCTCCCTTACCACCCGGAGCAATAACAAATTCAACATCAGGAGTATCGAGGTCTGCAATTATTTCCATATTAGTAGAATCTTTTATCAATGTTCCGACAGGAACATGGACTATCAAATCCTCACCGCCGGAACCGGTCTTTCTGCTTTTACTCCCATTTTTACCGTCCTCAGCTTTATAATGTTTATTATATCTAAAATCGAGTAAAGTATTTAAATGAGAATCAGCTCTAAAAATTATATCTCCTCCCTTACCTCCATTGCCACCGTCAGGTCCACCTTTCGGGACATATTTTTCATGCCTGAAACTTATACTGCCTTTTCCCCCGTCACCGGATTTTATGAATATTTTTGCATAATCAATAAATTTCATTGAAACTTCTTTGTTATGTATTTTAAAAATGAAAATTCAAACGTCATTAGATTTTTATTATTGTGAAAGAATAATAATATTCGAAAACCGGAACATTTGAATAATTGTTAATGTTAATTTAATTGTTATCGCTTTTGTTCAGTAATAAATTTTCCGAAATAATATCAGGAGATAAATTTTCATCTACTATTAATAAATCATAATCCTGCATTTTATCAAATGAACCGGGTTCTTTTTCTTCTATAACATTTATTTCAACGCTATTTTGTGTTTCCTTATTTGCTTTCAATTCTTTTATATAATCATGCAAAACACTAATCAATTTGTTTTGTGATATAGAACGTTGCCCATCATCAAAAAATAATTTTTCAAGAATGCATGCGATTGTATTGATATGCTTATCATCCAAAAAAATAATTAATGATTCCAATGGAAAATCAGTATCCGTATTAATTTCATCATCCGGATTAAAAAATGAAATTAAAGGTAAAAGCATATTTGCAAATTCTTCAAAACTGTATTCATTCACAGTATCATAATCGAACTTTTCCAATTCTCTTTCAAAATCATCATAAATTATCTTACCGTCATTTTTTTCTTTCTCAGCCTCTAACCAATTTCTAATCCCACTTAATAAGTAATTATAATCTTCGAAATAATCCATAAGTATGGTAATCTCATCAAATGATTTTACCACTTCACCTCTGAACACAAACCATTTGATTGTTGTTACAGGTCGGCATAAATAATTTAATCTTAGTTTTACTAATGACTCAATATAAGAATCTAATTCTTTTCTGTTTATCCTTGCTTTATTTTTTAAAGTCTCCCCGATATGCTCAAAAAATTTTTCTATCTCTACAGGCATTAAATAATAATTAGGATGTGTCTCATAATATTTTCTTTCATTATAAATCCAAGTCAATAATTCCGCTTCAAAATATTTTCTGACAAAGGAATTATTTTGTTGATTCATAATAATATCTTTTAAAAAAATAAATTCATTTTCTAAATTTAATTTTTCTAAAATATATTTTTTTACGTTTTGAATATGTTCTTCAAACATTTTAATACTCTTGATTGTTCTTAATATATTAATCGTAAAATATTTTTATTAAAATAATTCATCTAACACAAGAGAAATTCTCTCAACAGGAAATAATTCAATCTTTGCAGTATTATGTAATTTTTTTAAACTTGCTTTAGGCAGAAAAACTTTTTCAAATCCAAGCTTTTG
>JBEKWK010000531.1:0-2680 GCA_049513175.1 FCB group bacterium | reverse complement strand
GACCATAGATTCGGTTTATTATTTCAGTGGTGATAGTAGCTCATTTATAATTAATTTGCAAACCTTAAGGCATTTTATTTTAAATCCTTTAGTTGGAGATAGCGTTTATAATTCGGCAATCGCATTCGTTCCTAAAAGTATCGGACAACATGATTTAATTCTTGAAATTCTCAGTGATGCGGCTCCTGATTATCAACGGGTAAAATCTTATATCCATATTAGCGGCTTTTGTTTTACCCTGGAATCTACATTAAACGTTGACATACCTCCAACCATTCTTCCTTGTAATAAAGATAAAGCGTTTCTTAATATTAAAAATACAGGCAATAAAGAATTATTTCTCCAGACACTTGATTTAGACAATGCCGGTCTGAATGTCAATTGGGCAAATCCACCAAATTTGCCTTTAGTCATTTTACCCGATTCGTCAATCAAATTGGAGATTGATTATTATTTGGTAATGCTTGACAGTGGTACAATTAAAATACATTTGGTTTTTAATGACACTATCAATAGGTATATTGAATTTTATTTAGCACCAATAAAATCTTATGTTACAATCCAAAAGATTAATGATTTTGAAGTTACACCCGGAGATACCATTAATACTATGTTTAATGGGATTATACCTTATAAAGCGGATTCACTGGTTCAATTTTCTTTAAGATTAGATGTTGAAGAGAAAAATTTATTTTTGGTTAAAGAAAATTTAAATCTTATATTAAAAAATTCTAAGGGACAAATTCTAATTCCAATTAATGTCTCACAGAATTATGACCAAGTATTGATAACTTGTAAAAATAAATTATCAATTTCTGAAGAAACGGATTGGTCGGTAAATTTAAAGTTCTTTGTATTACTAAGTGATGAACAGGGATATACATTAAAAGCTTATGCACAATCGGTACCTTGTTGTATTGGAGATTCGATGGATGTAGCTATAAATTTGTCCAACGTCTGCAATTTACCTGCACGAACCGTTAGTTTTAGGGAAACAAGTGTACCTGAAATTATTATCTCTCCTGTTCCTGCTGTTGAAAATTTGAACGTTGATATGAAAATACCCTATGATGACTGGGTAAATTTATCGGTATATGATATTTTTGGGAAAAAAATTGAAGAATATTTAAATTTATATTTGAAAAAAGGCACATATTCCCTTATATTTGAAATTGAGCATTTTGCAGATGGAATTTATTTCTTATCTTTTTCAAATTCACAGATGAAAAAAAATATAATTTTTATAAAAACAAAGTGAGAAGGTTTATACTATGAAGATACGATTACTGCTATTCGTGATTGTTCCGGTGTTTTTAATTTTAGTTTTAAATTCTTATTCACAGACTGATCTTGACAATCCGTTGATTCCTAAGACTTCGAGGCATCCTTTTTATGTCGGTCCTGTTTTCGGATTTAACAAAGTATACCACAATGTAGAGTTGCTTACTTTCGTGGACAATACAAATTTATGCAATCCTTTTGAAAACGGATCTGCAAACGGATTTTATGCCGGGCTGTCATTTGAATATTTATTCGGGGATATTGAAAAATCACAATCATCAATAATTGCCAGGGTATTATACAATTCGATGCCTGCCGATTTAGAGAGAGAGCAGGACAACTATCCTTCATTAGTTTCTAATGGGAGTACTAATACTATTGTTTATACATCAACCAGACATGTTGGTTCAGTAAAATATAATTTACTTACTTTTGAAGCAATGTATAAATTAAATCCAATTAAGAATTTTGGATTTGGTTTAACGGCTGGACCCACTTTTGATTTTCCAATCACAAAATCAATATATCAAACCTATGGCTTAATTGGTGAACCTCTGAACGCTTATTTTACGGGACCGACAACTCCCGAGGAAGTGCAAACCTGGCATGATAACGGGTGGTCATTATCACCTGATAAACGGACTATTATTGTTAAAAACGGAACAATAGACCAAGCCGCCAGCTTTAGATTAGGTCTTAAATTAGGTATTCAATATGAAATTATTTTACCATCGAAGATGTACATTGTTCCTGCTTTATATTATAATATCGGAATTACTAAGGTTACTAGTTTAGAGAACTGGCGTGTGAATGCTATTCAACTCGGAGTTGATGTAAGATTCGCTTTATAAAGAATTTATTTTTAAATCTAATTTTGATAGATATTAAATCGTCCCGACCTTATTCGGGACGTTTTTAATTTGAAATAAACTCGTTTCTATAAAAATGGAAAATTGAAATGGAAATATTATGGTCCTCATGGCGTTCAAAATATATCGAATCTTTTAAAGATGAAAATGATAGTCAATGTATATTTTGTAATGCTGTGGAAAATCCCGGGAAAGACTCTGAGATGCTTGTGGTTGCAAGAAGAGAAAAATGTTTTGTTATTCTAAACAGGTATCCTTATAACGGGGGTCACGTTATGATAGCTCCTTACAGGCATGTAGCGGAGTTCGGAGAACTTTCCATTGAAGAGCTTACGGGTATTATGGAAACGATACAGGAAACCATAAAAATACTATGTAAAATAAGCAAACCACAGGGGTATAATATTGGAGCAAACATAGGCAGAGTTTCCGGTGCCGGTATTCCGGGACACATTCATTTCCATTTAGTGCCAAGATGGAACGGTGATACAAGTTTCATGCCTGTTTGTGCTGATACGAAAATAGTTTCC
>JBEKWK010000530.1:0-2690 GCA_049513175.1 FCB group bacterium | reverse complement strand
CATTTATATTTGGAGGAAATAGTACATTTTTTCCTTGATGTTTTATTCGATTATAACCCAATCTCATCCATCTATTATGAAATTGTTCTTTTGTTAAACCACTACCATTATCTTCAATGGTTAATTTTTTTTTATAATTATCAGGTATAACAATATTTACTTTTGTAGCACCTGCATCCCATGCATTAGCAATTAATTCTGTAAGAGCTATTTCTGGAGAATTTACCAATGATCCTAATGTTCTTATTAAATAATCTTCTTCAAAAAAAGAACCTTGAACAAATAAATCAGTTTTTCTTTTCATAGAATAGTATTAATGATTGAATTAATTATTAAAATCAATATATTTTTTTATTCCTATTTTACTCCAATATTCATTTATATTTTCATCAAATGGCATAATAGATTTAAATTTCTGTTGCTTTTTTATCTGTTTTTACATTTTTTAAAAGTTCTTGAATTTTAATAGAACTTTCCTTTTTTATTAATGGTATTACATATATATCATAAAATATAGATTTGAGAGTTTCAATGATAAGTTTAATTTTAGATGAATTCCATTTATCCCAAGATTGTTCATGTATTTTATCGCTTGTCATGTCTTTTATTTGTGCTAATATATCAAAAAAGGTTGGATCAATTTCTGGATATTTATTTTTGAGGAATTTTATTTTAGATTCATAATCTTTACCTTCGGCATTTTCTTTTATAGTAAATTCATAAATAGTCTTTCTCATACATACAGATGCTCCGGTTAAATAATTCATTTTCAAACATCCTTCGGCTTCAGATATTAATTCTCTAAGAATTGCAGGTATTCTATCATCAATTGTAAAAAAGGATGTCGGTACAGAATAAAAAATTTCGGAATCTAGGTCTATATTTTCATTAAATTTATATCCTAAATATCCTGAATAAGTAACAATATTATTAAAAGATAAATGCATAGATATGTTATGACAAGAATGACATTCTATTAAATGAATATAACATTTTTTATTTTCTGTCCAATTAAATTTGTTACTCCATGTAATTGAATAAGTAACATGGTTTCTATTACAAAAAGGGCAGTTATAAATTTTATTATCAATAAAATATTTTTTATCTAAATATGATTGATCAGACATAATCTACCTTTTTTTAATAAATAAATATTTTTTTCACTCTGTACTTTCTCATTCTCTATATTTTTTTACATTTTATCAAAACATTCCCTCTTCTTCCTTCTCCGCATCCAATCGTTTTGTGGAGCTTTTGAAGGTGTACATTTCGCCTAGGCCCGGGAGCCTTACACTACCGCCTTCGAGCAGGCTCTCCACGGTTATGATTTGCATTTTGTCTATTTTGAAATCGGGTATATAGCCTTCGTCACGGGCGTATTTCCTCATTCCGTCTGTAACCTGCGATTCGAAGCAAAGGAAAATGCCCATGTCCGCTTTTTCTTTTTTAACGGTTTCGACAAAAGACCTGAAAGTGGCAATGCCAACGTTGCCGCTTTTGACTTCGATAATCGCCGTGCCTTTTTTCTTATTGTCGGGTGAGAGCGGGAAAATGAGGTAGCCGTCGTAGCCGCCGTCTGCGGTTTTCTTTTCGTTGGAGACGCCGCCGAGCATGACTTCGATTAGCCAGTCCTGGAACTTGACGCGGTGCTTATCGGTATGCACGGCAAGCTCGCGGGCGGAGGCAACATCTTTCGGAAAGCCGTTCACTTCGATTGCCGCCCTTATATTCTTTCTTTCTTCTTCGCCGTAAGGCTTTGTCAGGCGGTCTAAAATCAGGCGGATGGCAAGATGGGAAATGTCCACGCCAAGCCATCGCCGGTTTAGTTTCTGCGATACCGCAATCGTAGTGCCGCAGCCGCAGAAGAAATCGGCTACCAAATCCCCTTCGTTTGACGAGGCTTTGATTATTCTTTCTAATAATGCTTCCGGCTTTTGTGTGGGATAACCTAGACGTTCTTTTGATGCCTGGTTTATAAATGGCATTTCAAACCAATCTCTTGGATATGAGCCTTCGGAATTATCAAGATATTGACGATAAGTAAATTCACTTTCTTCGTTCAATGGAATATCAGTTTTTCTTCTCCATTTTCCGGCTTCCGGAACGTTCCTGCCTCTGATTCTAAATCTTCTCCCATTCTCATCGGTATATTTGAATTTTTTTAAAGTAACCGGTGAATATATTTCAGTTATTTTATTATAATTAAAAGTATGCTTATTATCATCTTTTGCATAGAATAAAATTATATCATGTTTTTTATTATAATTTCTCTTTGAAATACCTCTTTCTTTATAGCACCAAACGAGTTCATTTTTAAAATTTTTATGCCCAAAAATCATATCACAAATTATTTTAAGAAAATGGCTCATTGTAGGGTCGCAATGTAGATAGAAGGAGCCTGTGTCTTTCAGCACTTTACGCATATACCAAATCCTTATTGCCATAGTAGTGAGGTAAGCGATTGCACCTTTGCTCAGCCGTATTGCATCGAGTGCTGTAAGGAATTTGAACAGGTCGAGGTCGAGTTCCTGCAATTCGTGCAGTGTGTCTTTGTACGAGACATTGCTCCATGTGTCAGCGAAAGCCTGTTTTTGTGCTTTCACATCTTTCAGGTCAACTTCCTCGAACAGCACATTATAATTCCGCTTCGAATTGAAGGGCGGGTCAATATAAATCAGGTCAATGAATCC
>JBEKWK010000529.1:0-2694 GCA_049513175.1 FCB group bacterium | reverse complement strand
CTAAAAGCTACGGTATATCGAAAGCAGATTTGGTTTCTGCAAATGACCTGGTAGGATATAAAACAAGACTTCAGGCAGGTACAAAACTAAAAATACCTATTGAGCTCAAAGATTATTTAGAATCAATAAAAAATAATTCAGGTTATGATAACGGTTCGTCCAATAATCAAAATCAGGAGCAGAAGCCGACAAATCATACTGTAAAAAAAGGGGAAACTTTATTCAGTATTGCAAATTTTTATAATTTATCAATTAATGAATTGAAAACCCTGAATAACCTACCTGATAGTTCAGATAATATACAAATTGGTTCTGTAATAAAAATATCTAAGGATACATCATCAACTGATTCTATTAAAAAAAATAATAATGAATTGAGTCCACCTCAGGTTATCATTAAAACTCATTCTGTAAAAAACGGAGAAACTATATCTACAATTGCAGATGAGTATAAAGTTTCTTCCGAGAGCATTCTTAAACTTAATGAACTGAAAGATGAAAATATACAGCCGGGGCAAATATTAAAAATACCAAATACTCCTGAACCTAATATATCATCAGTAACACCTATTAAAGAAATCGCTGCAACATCAGTATTGCATAAATGTAAAAAAGGTGAAACTCTAAAATCTATAGCATCAAAATACAATGTTTCCGAATATGATTTAAAAAAGTGGAATAAAAATATTCTGAAAAATAAAAAATTGTCAAAAGGCACATTATTAAAAATCTATACAAATAACATTGCTGAAAGCCCTGTCAAAAGCCATTCTAAGGAGAGTATTAAAAGCAGTAAGAGCAGTAAAAGTTATAAGATTCGTAAAGGTGATACTCTATCGTCCATTGCCAATAAATATCATGTATCTATTAGTTCCTTAAAAAAAATAAATAAAAATATTTCAGGTGAACATATTAGGGAAGGACAGACAATAAAAATAAAATGAATTCAAGAACATTTCTATAAATTGCACCAAATTTCTTCATATCTTTTTCGTCGTTATAATATAAATTATTGTAATTTTGTAAAGTAATTATGTACAGAATTAAATTTTATAAATGAGAGCAATTATACCGGTAGCAGGAGTTGGAACAAGACTTCGACCTCATACATACACATTACCTAAAGTGCTTCTGAATGTTGCGGGAAAGCCTATACTCGGACATATTCTCGATGCTTTGATTGCACAGGGTGTAAAAAAAGCTACCATTGTTTCCGGTTATATGAGAAAACTTGTCGAAGAATATGTAAGAAAAAATTATAAAATTGATGTTACTTTTACAAAACAAAAGGAATCTTTAGGATTAGGTCATGCAATTTGGGTCGCCCGCGAAACCTTTGATTCAGAGCCATTGATGATTATCCTCGGCGATACGATTTTTGATGTTGATTTATCATTGGCGACAAAATCAAAAATATCATCTATCGGCGTAAAGGAAGTATCTGACCCCAGGAGATTTGGTGTTGTAGCCCTGGATAAGAAAAATATTATTACTCAATTTGTTGAGAAACCTGAAAAGCCTGTTTCCAATCTTGCTATAGTTGGCTTGTATTATATTGCAAATCCTGATTTATTATCACAATGTTTAAATGAGATTATCAGTAAAGATATTAAAACTGCCGGTGAATACCAGTTAACGGATGCTTTACAAATGATGCTTAAAAGAGGCGAGAAGTTTTCAACTTTTCCTGTAGAAGGTTGGTTCGATTGCGGGAAGCCTGAAACATTATTAAATACAAACAGATACTTATTAGAAAAAGCAAAGCAGACAAAAACTTATAAAGGTGCCGTAATAGTGCCACCTGTTTTTATTGCTTCCAATGCAATTATTGAACACTCTGTAATAGGTCCGTTTACAACTGTCGCCGATGGAGCATCTGTAATAGACAGCGTTGTTCGTGACTCTATCATCAGCGATGGAGCAAGTGTTACAAGCTCTCTTCTTGAAAATTCCATAATCGGGAATAATGCTTATGTACGAGGTAATTTCAATCGTTTGAATGTTGGTAATTCAAGTGAAATAAATTATACTTAATATTAAATAATGAAATTAACTTTTAATTTTTCATAATTTTTTTTTGTTAACTTAATACAAAAAATATTTTTTTATATAGGGAGAAAAATGAGTTCCAAAAATACATACCTGTTTACTTCGGAATCAGTTTCGGAAGGTCATCCGGATAAAATATGCGACCAGGTCTCTGATGCTGTTCTCGATGCGATGTTGAAAGATGACCCTTATAGTAGGGTTGCATGCGAGTGCTATGCTGCTACCGGATTAATAATAATAGGCGGAGAAATCACAACGAAAACATATTGCGATTTGCATGAACTTGCAAGAAGTGTAATTCGCAGTATAGGATATACGAAAGGTGAATACAGATTTGATGCGGATTCATGCAGTGTCATAAATATAATTAATCGTCAATCGAGTGACATTGCATTGGGAGTTGATACCGGAGGTGCAGGTGACCAGGGGATGATGTTCGGATATGCTTGCTCTGAAACCAAAGAACTGATGCCGGCTCCCATTATGTATGCACATAAGATTGTAAAAAAACTTTCCGATATCCGGAAAAATAAATCTTCACTTATGCCTTACCTACGACCTGATGGAAAGTCTCAGGTTACTTTTGAATATTCTGATGATAACGAAATAATCAGAGCAGATACTATTGTAGTTTCAACTCAGCAT
>JBEKWK010000528.1:0-2700 GCA_049513175.1 FCB group bacterium | reverse complement strand
GATGGAGCAGATGTAGTCAGTATTGCTAAGGCATTAATACCGGGGAAGAATAACTTAGGAGGAACACCAGGTTTTATTGAATATAATACTCATGGTGGTCAGGATGGAACATTAACTACTGGAGATAAAATTTTGGAATATGACAAAAAAAACTTCCCGAAAAATATCATATCTACTCATTTGCCTGCACTTAAACAAAAATTATCGGCAGAAGGACTTGACGATTTATTGACTTATCCGAATAACAGCAGCTTCCCGACTACAGTTAGACCCGCATATATAGAGCAAAATCTAAGACCTGGTTTTAACACTGTTTTTTGGGGACTAAAACCGAAATTTTGGGAATGGGTACAAAAAAAGCATGGAGCTGATTTCAGTAAAAGCCTGGTATATATGTCCGCCTGCCTTACTGATTCTACTCCGGACTTAAGGGAAGCCGTAAAAGCAAAAGCTTATTTTGCCTTTAAAAAATCGGTAAGCTCAGGATTTGCCGGTGCGGTTTTCCAATATTTTTGCAAAAGCCTGGTAAGACCAACTCATTCCGCCGAAGAAGTTTATTATAATTTAATTCGTGTTGCAAATACTCAGCAAATGATTTATGTTGAGGATAAAGTGTTAGACGGACAAATCTTTGAACCTAAGGGAGAGACTCCATGGATAACAATGCAAAGCTTCCCCGGATATGGTTATGACGGTGAGGAAATAATACCGTATCAAACAGCCGGCTGGTTCGATACGAGTAAAGTAAATGCAGGAGCCGTCTGGTGGCTTTTGTTTGCAGGAAGGTGGGGACAGGATGCGGATGGAGGCTCTACCTCTCTTCAAGGCTGTTGGAACGACTGGTGGAAAGACGGGAATATGCCCGGTTTAGGTGACCCCGGCTGCAATGCCGCAACACCCGGGAAAATTCCTTCTGACAAAGAAGTTGATTATGCAATTTATTTACTGACCGGAAAAACACCCCTTGGAACAAAGAATTTTAAGAATCCAAGATGGACTTTGAATGACGGTAAATAAGAATAATACAGTCCATATTAAAAAGTCATTCTGAACGAAACGAAGTGAAGTGAAGAATCCAAGGTTATGTACGATTTTAGATTGACGATTTTAGATTTAATAATTATAATCGTAAATCTAAAATGAATGGATTCTTCGCTTTGTTCAGAATGACATGCGATAAATATTTTAAATATAAAGTTTAATCATCGGCTTCGAGCATAAATATTTCTTCGACAGGCTTACCAAAAATTTTTGCGAATTTTAGTGCCAATGTAGTCGAGGGAACATATTTTCTTAATTCAACAGCATTTATTGTCTGGCGGCTGACCCCGGCGAGCTTTGCCAGCTCTTCCTGCGTTATGTTCATTATAGCTCTTTCAACTTTTATTCTATTTTGCATGAAGAGCATCCCTTTTGTTTTTAAAAATTATAATATTGAACCGGATGATGAAGAGGAAAAGTGTAGTGAATAAATTAAATGTCAAAACCCCCATTATAGCAATTCCGGAGAAAACAATGAAGCAAATTAACATTAATATAGAATTTACATAAACAGCCCATACCAATGATTCTGACCTCAATTGCCTTATAAACTCATCCTCGATTTTTTCTTTAGAAAAAGCAACAACCAGACCACTAAATATCATTAAGAAGGATATTAAAATATCAGTTATATTTTCATTTTTTAATACTGTAAAGAAATGAAAATGACCACTCAAACCCATGTCAATAATTGAAATGCGTGTAATTCTTATCTCGAGAAAATTATAATTTAAAATAAATCTAATGAAAATTATAATAGTAGAAATTATAAAAACAACCCAACCAAAAGGCTTCCACTTGTTCGGTAATAAAAATTTTGTTTTCATTTTGCACTCTAATAAATATATTACAATTATTGCAATGCAAATATAAAGAATATTTTACTAAAAGTCAAGTATATTTTACATTATGTAAAGAAAATGAGATAAAAACGATAGATTTTTAAATCTATAAAATTAATTTTGTAACACTATCTCATAAAATTACAGTGAATACGTTAAGAGAGTAATTGTTCTAATAGAAAAAAATGAAGAAGGAATAAGATGAATTATCCATTAATAATATATCCGGCATCTGAAGGCGGCTTCGTTGCAGAAATTATATCTTTTCCGGGCTGTCTGACACAAGGAGAAACATATCAGGAATGTCTTGAAGAAATGGAAGTGGTTTCCAAATTATGGGTAGAAGAATATTTAAAAACTCATAAAAGTTTGCCTAATGTTCAGAAAACTGTTGATAAGTTACTTGAATTTAATAAAATAGAATTTGCTTGATAATGATTATCATACTATCTTTAGTTCTAAGGTTATTTGTGCTCCTGTAATTTTTTTGTAACTGAATGGGAAATCAAAACTCTCATTTGCTCTATTGCAGTTTTGTTGAGCAGAATTAATCTTTCTTCACCGGATATATCCTGTTTAATAAATACGGAATTCAAACTCTCCAGATTTGATAAAACAATTAACTGTTCTATTGTTGCGTAATCCCGAATATTTCCTTCAATGTCAGTATTTTCGTCTCTCCATTGTTTAGCTGTTTTGCCGAATAAAGCCAGGTTCAATAAATCGGCTTCGTTTGCATAAACCAAATTCTGTTTAATTTTAGATAAATCCGGTGGGATCAGATTATCTCGAATAGCGTCGGTATGAATATGGTAAT
>JBEKWK010000527.1:0-2712 GCA_049513175.1 FCB group bacterium | reverse complement strand
CAATATCAGGTGTATCAGTTAATATTGAAACGCCGTTTGCATCAATTTTCTTTACTTTCGATTTAATTAGCCACAGCATAATATCTATATCATGAATCATTAAATCGAGGATAACGGATACATCAGTCGCACGAGGTTTGAATTGACTTAACCTGTGTGCTTCAATAAATACCGGATTAAGTTTATAATCTTTCAATGCGGCAAGAGCAGGATTAAATCTTTCCACATGACCTACCTGTATCACAAGACCTTTGTTTTGAGCTTCATCAATGAGACTTTTTGCTTCAAGATAATTACTTGTAATAGGTTTTTCAATCAGGCAATGTTTATTTTGCTGTAAGCATTTCATTGCAATTTCATAATGATTTGAAGTTGGAGCGGCGATAGTAACAGCATCTGAAGCTTCAAGTGCTTCGTTAATCGAAGAAAATATTTTGCAATTTAATTCATTCGATAATGCATCTGCTTTTTTATTTTCAATATCGAAGATGCCAATTAGTTCTGCATTAATTGTATTTTTCCAAAGACGTGCATGGATGCTCCCAAGGTGACCTGTACCTATTACGGATATTTTTACGGACATTTAATTCTCATATTTTAAATAAAACATATTACAAAGTTCGAGATTTTAAAAGGAAGAAAAAAATTTTAATAATGTAGTGCAAGCCAAATAGTTTCTTTTTCTTTGTCGGTTGTTTCAACTCTGTGCTTAGTATATGACGGAATAAATAAATAATCACCGGGTTTTAATTTTATTTTTTGCATATTATTTTCAAAAAGTAATTCTGCAGACCCTTTAAGTAAAATCACCCATTCGTTTTGAGCCTCTTCAAGCCATTGCCCGGCTGGAGTTGATTGACCTGTAGAAATAATTTTCTCAAGTTTAAAATTATTATTTTTTATAATATCATGAAATATTTCCTGTGATAAATCAGTAGGTATTTCAGAAAAAATATTTTTTATTTCAATCATGAGTTGGAATAATTATGTTAAAATAATACATCGTTTTTTTGAATATTGAAATTAAATCCAAAATGTTTATATGCAAGTTCAGTTGCCTGGCGTCCTCTCGGAGTTCTTTTTAGAAAGCCTTCCTGGATTAAAAATGGTTCGTAAACTTCTTCGATAGTTCCGGCTTCTTCACCGATTGCAACTGCAATAGTATTAATGCCTACCGGACCGCCACTGAATTTTTCAATGATAGTCATTAATATTCTTTTATCCATATCGTCAAGTCCATGCTCGTCAACTTCGAGAGCATTCAAGGCAATATCAGCCATTTCTTTAGTTATTATTCCTTTGCCTTTGACTTCGGCAAAATCCCTGGTTCTGCGTAAAAGACGATTTGCGATTCTGGGAGTTCCGCGGGAACGTGAAGCTATTGCAAATGCTCCATCTTCTTCCACCGGTACTTTGAGTATAGAAGCGGAGCGTCGGACAACCTTTAAAAGGTCTTCCGCAGAATAATAGTCTAACCTGTTTACAACTCCGAATCTTGAACGCAGGGGAGCAGTGAGTAAACCTGCACGTGTCGTTGCTCCAATTAATGTGAATTTAGGTAGATTCAATTGTATTGTTCTTGCAGAAGGACCGGAATCAATCATTATATCGAGTCGAAACTCCTCCATTGCAGAATACAAATATTCTTCTATAATAGATGACAATCTATGAATTTCATCAATGAATAACACATCGCCTTCTTCGAGACTTGTCAGAATACCGGCGAGGTCTCCGGGTTTTTCCATAACCGGTCCGGAGCTTACTTTTATATTTGAGCCCATCTCTTTTGCGATAATATAACTCAAAGTAGTTTTACCAAGTCCGGGCGGACCTGTTAATAACACATGGTCTAAAGATTCTTTCCTGTTTTTTGCAGCCTGAATAAATACCTTGAGATTATCAACGATTTTTTTTTGTCCTGTAAAATCTTCAAATGCTTTCGGACGTAACGTAATTTCAATTTCGTCATCAGGAAATTTATGTGGTGAAGTTACTGCAATACTTTGTTCATTATTTTGATTTTTCATATTCAATATTAATATTTATAAAATAATTATTCTTTCTTTAAGAATCATCAGAATCAGTTTTATTATCATTCCTGGAATTTAAAGCAAGCTTAACAGGACAATGTGATGAATTATCATAGATACAATCTTTCTGGCAGGGAGTGGCATAAAGCCTTGGAAGTGCCGTAGGATATTTTTCTTTAATTGAAGTATGAATGTCTTCTTCGAGTTTAAATGCTTCCTCGAGTGTAAAATCATAAGGCATCACAACATCAATTTCTATAAAAATATCTTTACCGGAACGCCTGGTAGAAGTAGATTTAAATTCACACATTCTGTTAATATTTTCGGCAATAACTGCAATGATATCGAACTGCATGGACTCAGGTAAGGTTCTGTCTAAAAGCTGATTCAGTGCATCTTTGCCGTGTGTAAGAGGAACCTTAAGACAGAATATAACAAGAATTATTGCAGCGGAGGAATCAATATAAGTAGCATACTTTTCTAAATTATAATGACCAAGAAATGCACCTATAATTAAATTGATTATAACGCCAAATTCTATATAGCTGTCATTTCTCCAGGCATCAGCGTCATAGTCAAGCAATGGCATAAAAAATTTTTTTGCAGCTTTCTTGAGATATTTTGATATTAAAATAATAATGAGAAAAGAGCAAATCGAAAAACTAAGCAAAATTTAATAGTT
>JBEKWK010000526.1:0-2733 GCA_049513175.1 FCB group bacterium | reverse complement strand
CGAGAATAGTCCCCACTCCGAAAGAAACAATGCTGAAATATAAATTACCTACTTCGAAGGCAGTCTTCACCGCCTTCAGTACTAAGGACATTAGCAAAATTATTACCAAGGCTCCGCCGACAAATCCAAATTCTTCGGCAGGCACGCAAAATATGAAGTCTGTCCATTGCTTTGGTATGTATCTTAATTGTGTTTGTGTTCCCTGCAAAAATCCTTTGCCTGTCAAGCCTCCGCTTCCGACTGCTAATTTGGATTGAATTACGTTATAGCCTTTGCCCAATTTGTCTTTATCCGGATATAAAAAAGTCTCGATTCTGTCTCTCTGGTAGGGATGTAGTCTACTAATTAATATTGGGCTGATGTACCCAATTCCGAAAATAATTATTATCGAGGCGAATGTCATTATTATTCTTTTTCTCAACAAGGCAGCTATTATCGCATAAACTACTACGGCAGCAACAAAATATACTGTGCCCATTATTGATGAAATAAGTACAATAGGAACGCTTGCCACAAAGAACAAGATTAAAATATCATAGCCTGTCCAGAATAAAATGCCTATAAATAATACCATCGTAACAGTGGAGGAACCCAAGTCAGGCTCAAGCAATGTCAGGAAAACGGGTACAATGATTAAACCTGCTACAATTCCGAAATCTCGAAATGTTTTAATATTTGTACCCTTGCGGGATAAGTGCTGTGCTATTGTTAAAAGTACAGCAAGCTTCGCAAATTCCGACGGCTGAACACTTAATCCTCCGATTTGGAACCAGCCTCTTGTGCCGTAAACTACCGTGCCGAAGATTAATACGACTATGAGCATTACGACTATAACAATGTAGAATATATAGGAGTACTCAAGAAGCCATCTTTCAGGCAGAAACATACAGGTAAATAAAACGGCAAGACCAACACCTGTAAAAACAAGCTGTTTGAAGAAATAACCGCTCATACCCGAATCATAGGTTGCACTGTATATGGAAATTAATCCTAATGCCATCAGCATAACAGCTATAAGAAAAGTTGACCAATCAAAATTTTCCCCCGGCGGTTTCTTTAATCTTATATAATCAGTGTCAGCCATTAGTATTGCTCATAATCTTAAGAAATAATTCTGTTTACCGCATCCCGGTATTTTTCTATTACTTTAGCAATAATCTCATCGGGAAGCGGCGGTGGCGGCGATTTTTTGTTCCAATCTAAGGATTCGAGGTAATCTCTTAGCACCTGCTTATCGAAATTATATTGCGGCTTTCCAGGAGCATAACCTTCCTTAAGCCAAAACCTCGATGAATCGGGAGTAATCGCCTCGTCAATTAATATCAAATCCCCTTTTTCATCAATGCCAAATTCAAATTTCGTATCAGCAAAAATAATTCCCCTTTTCTCGAGGTAATCAGATGCAAAATTGAAAAGCTTAATTGAAACATCTGCTATTCTCTCAGCCATCTCGCTTCCTATCAGCTCTTTTAATTGAACTATGGATATATTTTCGTCATGACCAACTTCTGCCTTAGTAGAAGGAGTGAAAATTGGTTTGGGCAAACGGGCAAATTCCATTAATCCTGCTGGAATCGGTATGCCGCATATAGTCCGGCTTAGCTTATATTCTTTCCAGCCTGAGCCTGCAATATATCCCCTGACTATACATTCGACGGGCAGAACTTTGCATTTCTTTACAAGCATTGAACGCCCCTCAAGTTCCAATGTATATTTATTAAACGGTTTTGGGTAATCTTCAACATTATTAGAAATAAAATGATTCGGAATTATGTGGTCAGTCTTGTCGAACCAAAACTTTGAAATTTGAGATAGCATCTGCCCTTTTCCGGGTATCGGCTCATTCATTATCACATCGAATGCGGAAATTCTATCGCTTGCAACAAAAAGCAAAAAATCATCAAGCTCATAAATATCTCTTACCTTACCTCTTCTGGGAGGGGGAACATTTTCAAATTTTGTTTCATAAACAGCAGTCATAAATACTCCGTAAATTTTGTATTGTTTATTTATTTTCTAAATAAGGTATCGTATGCAATATATAAATTTTTAAAAACATAATCAGCTTCGGGATAATCTTCCTTTTTATAATGACCAAGTAAAATAGTATTCAAGCCTGCCTTCTTCCCTGCAATTACGTCTGAATGCCTGTCGCCTATCATCCATGATTCTTCCGGTTGAATATTCCATTTTTCAATAGCTTCGAAGAACATTCCGGGATTCGGTTTTCGTCTGTAGTTACTGCTTTCTGCGAGGTCGGTGCAAACAAAAATATCATCGAATTTACTTTCTGTTAATTCAATTAATTTGGTCTGCATATAATCGTGAACTTTGTCCAATTCCTCGTCTGTCATCAAGCCCTTACTTATGCCTTGCTGATTAGTAACTAATATTGCAAGGTTACCTTCACTTTTTATTTTTAAGAAAAATTCAATAAACTCCGGCAGAAAGTTGAATTCCTGAATTTCTCTTATGTAAGCTTTAGCAAGCCTGTAATTGACGACACCGTCCCTATCGAAGAAGAAACAAGGTCTGAACTCGGATTTAGCTGATTTATCTGATTTCACTGATTTTAATTCTCTTAAATTCTAAATAATTATTGTAGGTTTCACATATTTACTATTCAATAATCTTTTTATTTCTAAGCTGACAGAACCAAAGTTTATTAATAAGCCAATTTCCATATTATATGCTTCAAAATAATTTATTGCTTGAGCAAAGTGAACGTTTTTG
>JBEKWK010000525.1:0-2734 GCA_049513175.1 FCB group bacterium | reverse complement strand
CAATTATATCTTCAGGTTTTACAAATATTTGCCATGCTTTGGCTATAGTTGATTCTCCGGTTAATGCCAGCATACCTTTTTCTAACATAGTATTCACTGTTTTTAAGTCAGGCTTGCCATTTATAATAGATTTATCGCTCATTAATTTTATTACAGTACCCGGATACATTCCCGGAATTGAAAATAGAGTTCGCTTATATTTAAGAGCTTCACCAATGTTTGTTTTTGGCTTTGATTTTTCAGTAATATCTTTAGAAATTAAACTTGAAACTAAGTTAGGTGCTACGGCTAATCCTAATCCGCAGGAGGTTGTCATTTTAAAAAAATCACGTCTTTTCATATAATTAATTTAATTTGAATGTGATGTTTTTAATTTAATACAAATATTTTATCTATTTCATACTATTTTTGTTCAATAACGATTAGCAAATATATATAAAAAGTATAAGGAATATAAAATGCTGCCTCTGAAAATTGCAATATTATGGCATTTTCACCAACCATATTATTTAAAAGATGATGAAATGTTCCTTCCATGGGTACGTTTACACGGAGTTAAGGATTATTGGGACCTGCCTGAACTATTTCATGAATTTCCAAATATAAAACAGACTATAAATCTAGTCCCCTCATTAACAATGCAAATCGAAGATTATGTTTCAGGTAAATATTCAGATAAAGTTCAGCGTTTATCCAAAATTGAAGCACATAATTTAACAGCTCAGGATAAATCCGAAGTTCTGAAATTATTTTTTCTTTGCAATGAAGAAAATATGATTTTCCCTTATGAAAGATATAATGAACTTTATAACCGCTATAGACAAAATCATGATGGAATAGAAAATTTCTCAGAGCAGGATTGGCTTGATATACAGGTCTGGTATAATCTGACATGGTTTGGACAATTTTCGCGTCAGCGTAGTTTTATAAAGCGACTTTTTGATAAGGGTTCGGGATTTACGGAAGAAGAGAAAATAATAGTTCTTGATTTACATTTGGAAGTCCTAAACAATATTAAGCAACAAATGAAAATGCTATGTAATCTCAACCAGCTTGAAATAAGTTGTACACCTTTTTATCACCCGATCTTACCTTTACTTTGCGATTCAAAGTCTGCATTGGAAGCTATGCCGGATGCTCAATTACCTGAAACTATTTTCAATCATCCTGAAGACGCCCTGTCTCAAATTGATGAATCATTGAAGTACTATAAAAAATATTTAGGCATAAAGCCGAATGGGATGTGGCCCTCCGAAGGTTCTATATCAAACGATGTATTAAACATAATGGCAAATCTAAATGTAATTTGGACATCAAGTGATGAAGAGGTTCTCTCTGCTTCTTTAAAAGAAAAATTTGTAAATGCTCAAAAATATTTTCCTTATAGATTTAAAACAAAATCAGGTGAAATAGCAATTCTATTTCGTGACCATTCACTTTCCGATGCAATTGGATTTTTATATTCTAATTGGAATCCGGATGATGCAGCTAAAGATTTTTGCAATCGTTTACAAAATATTAAATCAACTCTTATCAATACTTATGGAGAAGATTCCTTGAAATATGCCGTAGTTCCAATTATTCTTGATGGAGAAAATTGCTGGGAATTTTATAAAGATAACGGCATTCATTTTCAACGAGCTTTTTATAAGCAACTTTCAAATTCTTCCGGGTTCCAAACAGTAACTTGTTCAGAAGCAACCATACCTGAAAATCTGAATTATATGCCTGAGTTAACAAGCATCAGAGCCGGTTCATGGATAAATGCCGATTTCAAAATCTGGTTCGGTCATCCGGAACATGTGGCAGCATGGGATATGCTTGCAAAAGCAAGAGAAGAAGTGGAAAAGGCTAAATCCGATAAGCCGTCTGACGTTATTAAAAAAGCTATGGAAGAAATATATATAGCTGAAGGCTCAGATTGGTTCTGGTGGTATGGCGATGCTCATATTGCTCCAAATAAAAGTGATTTTGATGTTCTCTTTCGCTGGCATATTGAGCAAATATATAAAATCCTGAATTTAGAAGTGCCCGAAAATGTATACTTTAAAATTGGGAAATACTCTCAAAAGGCAAGTGTAATTGAGCAAAGTGGAGAGGTGCAACCCATTATTGATGGCAGGCTTTCAACTGAAACAGAATGGGATAATGCAGGCTATTTCGATGCTCAAGCATCAATGTCTGCAATGCACCAAATTGGGGAACTTGTCAAACGATTATGGTATGCAAGCGATAAAAATACTGTGAATTTTCGTATTGATACGACCCGTGCTGTATCTGAAAAAGATGCAATTGAAATACAATTTATTGAACCTGCAAAATTCTCTATCTTAATTAAAAATAATCTTTTGGAAATTAATTCTGATACTGATATAAATATTCATAAATTTAATTTTGCGCAAAAAGATGTTATTGAATTTTCTTTATCAAGAAATGTTTTTGATGGTTTGAAAAATGACAACATTTTGAATATTGAATTAACGATTCGTACATTTACTAACGAAGGGGAAATTGTGTACCCCCGGCAAGGTACACTCAAAATTAAAATTTAATATTACCATTAACTATAATTCTTGAAAGTTTTTATTTAATAAATTTTATAATTCAAAATTCTTAATTAAATTTGCTCTCACGTTACCATATAATTATTATAGTTAAATAATAGAGATTACTTTCTCTATATTTTGCAAAAATTGTTATAATTTGAATTATTATAAATTAGAATAGAATTAAT
>JBEKWK010000524.1:0-2738 GCA_049513175.1 FCB group bacterium | reverse complement strand
ATTTACCTTGTGTGCAGCAATATGGTAAACCTTCAAATGCAGATAGTAATGCTGCGTTATTTAAGAATACTTTTATTGTTATAAATCAATCTGACATCTCGGTTTTGAAACAGGTTTTAAGTTCGAGTAGAATAGTAATTTTTTCTATTCCTGTTTTCGATAGCTGGTACAATTCAAAGGAAACTTATCGGACAGGACGAATTACTTTACCGTTACCTAATGAACCCGAAACAGGTGGTCATGCAATGGATTTAGTTGGTTATCAAGATGACGCTAATAGCCCAGGAGGAGGATATTTCATAGTTCGTAACAGTTGGGGTACTGATTGGGCTAAAGACAATTATTATGGTGCTGGTTACGGAGTAATTCCATATTTATACATCACAAACTACTGTTGGGAAGCATATGCTTTCTAGGTAAATCTAATGAAAGATTAGAATAAACAGAATTACAAAGTCTTTTGTACTTCTATAACTGTATTAAAAAAAAGGTAAAAATGAAATAAGAGGTTGAGAAATTTAAAAACAACCAATAAAAGAGTCATACAGAAACTGGGACCAGATTTATTAAATAGAACACAGGTACTATGTTTCAGTTAGAATGATAAGTATATAAAATGAAACAGAGATGATAATTGGTAAAGATATTTTGATTAATAATGAATGTAAAATAGATTGGCTACCAATTGGGAAACTTTCAGAAAAAAAGAAAATAGATATTTCCGGTGTATATGTATTTATATATGACAGTAAAAGAATTATTTATGTCGGTCAGGCAGTCAATCCAATAACAAGAAGAATATGGCAACACAAGAACCATATGTTACAAGGTGGCTTTAGCATATTCAGAACCCAAAATAGAGATATATATGATTTAATGGCATGCGATAAATTAAAAGAAAAAGATTCAATGGGTTTATCAGATTATTATAGAAAACTTTCAGAAACTGGAGAAGTGTGGCTTCCAGGTTATTCAAAGAAACAAAAATTATGGGACCCTCTTTATCCAAATAAACATTTTGTCCCTTATTGGCAAGAATATATAAGAGAAGAATATATTTCCAAGATAGATGTTTATGTTGCACAACTAAAAAAGGATAAAGAAATCTTACATACCTTAGAATCTCAAATTCAAAGTTTAATTCGTGCAGAAAGGTTTATTGGCTACTATTTCAGTCATCCTCAATTTAGCTGGATAGGAAAACAAGAAATTACTGATAAAAAGAAATTATATAGGTTTAAATTTTACTTTGATAACTTTCCTAATATTGATGAATACAATATAAATGATTTATATAGAGAAAATTTTATAAATAAATCCGAAGGCTCAACTTTGAGCAATTAAGATTTTGAGAATTATAAACCAAGCAACTGGTAAGGAAGGAGCTTGAGAAAGAATGAATGATGAAAAAGTGAAATATGATGTTGATAAATTAAAAAAAATACCTATTAAAAGAGTAGCACAGGAACTGGGTATTGATTTATCACAAGGGACACAGGTACTCTGTTTCAGAGGACATGATAAAAAAACAAAAAGTCTGTCATTTAATATTCAAAAAAATTACTTCAAATGTTTTGGATGTGAAATAAAGGGCAATACAATATCTTTAGTTAAGTGCTATTTTAATTGTAGCTTTAAAGAAGCCTGTGGCTGGTTAAATGACAAGTTTTGTTATGGAATAAGCAGTACATTGCGTCAAAATAAAATTTTTACAAAAAAAGTTAAACTAATTAATCCAACAATAAACTATGAACCGGATATAGAAGTTTATGAATGGATAATAAGTAATACTACACTCAGTAAACTCGGTTTTGATTATTGCAATAAAACTAGAGGATATACTCCTGAAATCATCAAGAGATTTCAAATCAAAGATATTGTAGAACCGAAAACATTTTTATATGTTCTCAAACAAGAATTTGGATTAGAACGACTAATAAAATGCGGTTTATGGAAAATTAATGATAGTGAGCCTAAACCTCTATGGTGGAAACATGTCCTATTATTTTCTTTTTTTAATCAACTTAATCATATTGATTATATACAGGGGAGATATATTAATTCTGACAAATATAAATATATGAACCTTAATGGAGTTGAAACAACAATTTTTAACATGAAAATTTTAAATACTCTTAAATATGGAGATGATTTAATTATAACTGAAGGTGTGCCTGATGCTATTTCATTATCTCAAAAAGGGCTTAATGCAATTGGGATATTAGGTTCTGCAAATTTTAAACTGGAATATATTTATATTTTAAAGAATTATAGTATATATGTTACACCAGATAATGACAAAGGTGGAGATACCTTTTTTGAACTTATTAAAAAATATTTCGAGACAATTGGTAAAAGAATTATTAAAGCTACTTTTAATAAGAATTATAAGGATGTTTCAGATTTTCTGGTTACACAATGATACATGACTCCAATTCAATTATCCAAAATATAATAAACCTAGAAAATTTGCATTGGGCTTGGGAGAAAGCTAAAAATTTCTATAATAAGGACGAATATTGGATTGACCAATTAGAGTTAGCAAAATTTACAGCCAATTATGAAGGTGAACTCAAGAATATAATAGTTCAAATCAAAAATGGCAAGTATAAACTTAATCCAATCAAACCAATTTTTTTTCCGAAATATAATGCTGATACTGAAACAGCTGAAAACAGACAGATGTTCTGGGTATCTGTGAGAGACCAAGTTGTATGGTTAGCAATTGTTAATGTCAT
>JBEKWK010000523.1:0-2753 GCA_049513175.1 FCB group bacterium | reverse complement strand
TCCAAATTCATCATATAATGTTTTTATCAATTGTTGTTTACGTATAAGAGTCACAATAAAGAAAAAAGTTTCATAAGATTTTAATCAAAAATAAAATAAGCTAAAATAAGTTTAAGAAAATATTTGAACAATTTTATTTAAATTTAATTTTTATAAATTGTTATATGAGCGAAACTATGTTAAGCAAGAGAATAATCAATTTCCAATTTTTAATCCTTTTCCTCATTTCCTGTTCTACAGCCAAAACTGAAACGAACAGCAAAATATTTTTATGGAAAGTACAATCCGCTCAAAATACCGTTTATTTATTAGGTTCCATACATCTTGCCGATTCAAGTCTTTATCCGATGGATAGCAGGATTGAAGAGGCTTTCGAAATCTCCGATAATCTTGTAGTTGAATTGGACATTAACAAAGTTAATCCCGGTGAAATTTTTAAAAAAGCTTATTATTCCGATTCGAATACTCTAGAAAAAAATATTTCAAAAGAAACTTACAAAATATTAGACAGTATTTTTCAAAAACACAAAATACCTGCTTCAATGTTTAACAAATTTAAGCCATGGTTTGCGACTATAATGGCTATGAACCTCGAACTCGGGGAAAAGGGATTTGATGAAAAAATGGGTATAGATGTGCATTTCCTGGATAAAGCAAAAGACAAGAAAAAGATTTTGGAACTTGAATCCTTTGATGAACAGCTTAAACTATTTGAAGAGTTGGAAGATAATCCGAATGATTTTGTAAAATATTCCATAGAAGACCTGAATAACTCGACAACTCAGATGGAAGAAATGCTTACTGCCTGGAAAACCGGAGATACCAAAACTTTTGAAAAATTGATAAATGAACCTGTTGAACAGCACCCGGAATTTACAGGTATAATGGAAAAATTTATTGATAAAAGAAATTTAAAAATGATAGAGAAAATCAAAGGGTATCTCGATACAAAAGAAACGTATTTTGTAGTCGTAGGAGCAGGTCATTTAATTGGGAAAAATGGTTTGGTAAATTTATTGCAACAAACAGGAAAATATAAAATTGTACAATATTAAAAAGGAAGACAATGGAAATCAAAAATAAAATCGTATTAATCTCCGGAGCATCTTCAGGCATTGGTGCTGCCTGTGCAGAAGTATTTGCAGAAGCGGGAGCAAAATTAATTCTGCTTGCACGACGTAAAGATAATTTAACATTGTTAACAGGAAAGTTATTAAAAGAGTATGGAACTAAATGTTACCCTATTGTCTGCGATATAAGAGATTATGACCTGCTCTCTTTAAAATTAGGTCATCTAGATGAATGGAAAAATATTGATATACTTATCAATAATGCAGGATTATCAAGAGGATTAGAAAAGATACAAGATGGTAAACTCGAGAATTGGGAGGAGATGATTGATACTAATATCAAAGGGCTTTTATATCTTTCCAAACTTGTAATTCCGGGAATGGTTGAAAGAAAAAGCGGACACATCTTCAACATCGGTTCCCTTGCAGGTCGTGAGGTTTATCCCGGTGGGAATGTTTATTGCGGGACGAAACACGCTGTTAAAGCCTTATCAAAAGCGATGGTGATTGAATTGAATACTACTGGTATTAGAGTTACAAATATTGACCCGGGATTGGTGGAGACTGAATTTTCTGAAGTAAGATTTAGAGGAGATAAAGAAAGGGCTAAAAAAACATATGAAGGTTTTGTTCCACTTATTGGAAGAGATATAGCCGAAATAATTCTTTTTGCAGCATCAAGACCACAACATGTGATGATTCAGGATCTGTTGGTAACGCCGACAGCACAGGCAAACACAACGATATTAGATAAGCATTAAATAATATTTTCAATATTTAACAAATTATCGTAATTTTGAATCCTAAATTATTTCAGCACACAAGGAGAGGTGGCACCGAGTGGCTGAAGGTATCCCGTTTGCTATCGGGACCTAGGGTATATAAAAATTTGGTTTTGGAGAGGTGGCCGAGTGGCTGAAGGCACCGGTTTGCTAAACCGACGTAGGGGTTAAACTCTACCGCGAGTTCGAATCTCGCCCTCTCCGCAGTTTTAGAATAAAGAAGAATGAAGAAAGAAAAGTAGAAAACAGTTAAAATAAAGCAATCAATCGAATGCGTTTTTTTTTATTTGGTTTCTTATTATTCCAATATTCAATCCCCTGAAAACAATACTCACCCTATAATATCATTCATATTTATTTATAAATCATTTTGAAATAGAAAGTAATTTTATTATATAATTGGACTAAAATTTATTAATTTAGGTTTTAACTTAATTCTAACAGCAACAAATATGTCTTTTAATGAAATCTTAGGATTTTTTGCTCATATGTCATTTAATGAAATGCTAGGGCATTTAGCACAATTAATCTATGTTCTTGCCTTAGTGGTTAAACGAATGATTTGGCTGAGAATCATAATGAACATTGGATGTATAGTAGATATTATTTATTCATACAAAGTTGGTCCTGAAACTTTTAGAGTAACACTTGTCTGGTGTACTCTTACTCTTATTGTAAATTTCTATTGGCTGTTTTTCTTAATTAAAGAAAGGATTAATCTTAAATTCAACGATGATGAAGATAAATTGCACAAAACCGTTTTTTATAATTTTGCAGATGTCGAATTCAATAAACTTATGAGAATTGCAAAATGGAATACAGCATCACACGGTACTGTTTTAATTGAACAGAATACTCATATAGATTCCCTATTATTACTCTTTTCAGGTAGTGCGGTCGT
>JBEKWK010000522.1:0-4534 GCA_049513175.1 FCB group bacterium | reverse complement strand
GTTGCAGACAGACCTGTAAATAATATCAACAAGTTTGAATGTATCAGGAAAATACCTGTGTTGCGGAATTGGAACTGCGAAAAAGATTTGATTGAAATGCGGACGCTCGAACGTTGTTGGAATGAAGCTACTGCGGCTGATATTGCAGTACAAATGGAAAAAGATAACACCGATATCGCCTTTAAAAATTTTGCTTTAGTTAGCAATTAATTCTTTTAGAAAACTTGTAAAATATATGTAAGGAATTAGTATGGTAACCCTGGATGACGAAGAAGTTTATATCCTGGAGTCATTAAATAATGGCAATTATGATTCACTTAATGATTGTAAAAGTGAAACTTTGTTAGAGCATATAAAATCACTTGAATCAAGGAGGATGGTTTTCATAGGTCATTACGGAATTTATTACGGAGAAAAATTCAAGCCTAAAAATATCGAAATTACATTTTTGGGATTTCACATTTTATGGAGAAGACGCTTTGATAATTTTTAAAAATAGTTTTTAAATTTTAGGTGCAATATGCATTATGTAATCCATTGTCTCAATAAATCCAAAAAAGAAACCTTTATCAGCATTACGACAAATGATGTTGATATAGTTAACCCTGCCGTCAGTATAGGACAAACACCTTTAATAAAGCATTGGGACCTCAGGCACGATAAGATTGCCTGGGAACCGGTTGCAACGTTTGAGCGTGAAAAGGGAGCCATTCAATTAGTGGATGATTTAGTAAATTTTTATTCAAATGCAGGCTTTAAAATTGTTATGGACAGTGACATAAAATAATATACCGCTGCTTTATGGTTGACGGAAGTTGCACATATTGTCTCGTAAAAAGCTGTGAAAGCGGCAGTACAAATGGTAGCGAATGCACAATTAAATTTAAGAGAGCTTTAATAATATTGAGAAATGGCTACCATAGCTATGATTTTAATGTAAATATTTTACTTGAATTAACAAATTACATAGAATCCGACTTAAATAATCTTATTAAATTTTATTTCGGACACACAATTATAGGATTAATAGAAAATGTGCGATTAGAAAAATCCTTACCTTTATTGGATAGTAACGAATCAATTATGGATATCGCCCTTAAATGCGGTTATAATGATGCCGATGTTTTCAGTAAGGCAATGAAGAGGCGTTTAAGTCATAGCCCAATGTATTATAGAAAACTCTTTAAGCAAACTAACGACAAAGAAAATCTATTAAAAAAGCTAATAGATGAATTATGGAATAATAACATGAGGAAATTATTTTAAAATCCGTCAAAAAAATATTTAAAACAACTTTTTTTTGATAGTTTTTATATATAAGTTAATCCAACAATAAAATGAAATTAAATATTATCAAAAATAAATTTTATGTAAAACAAATATAGGAACTGAAAATAGAAAAATATAATACCACTTTGTTACCGAAAGGCATCGGTAAAAAAGACTGCAAAAAAAAGAGCCAACAAAAATAAATTTCCATTGGCTCTGAGTTATGACAAGTTGATTTTCTTCCAAATTTATATATTAAACCAATTTAATTCGGAAGACTCAAACAAATTATCATTTACAAATTTAATTAATTGAGGTGAATTATGAAAAAATATTTTATTCTTTTATTTTTAGTATTTGGGATTATTTCAATCTCACAAAAAATAAAAGCAGAGGATGTATGTTATTGCTACATTCATGTAGAATTTCTTAAAGGTTGCTGGGAATGGGATAAAATTCTATATGCACAGAATAAACCACCATGTCCTGGTGGTGGTAATGATTGTGAATCTTATAACGGCTCAATTACCTGATTATGAATTAACTTATACACGTACAGATACAATTCCTTCACCCATTGTAAATTTCCTAGGAGCAAATTTTACATTCGGAGCCGGAATATCATTACATATTAGTGAATGTGATCCTTATCCCGGATTAGAAGGATTGAATATTAGTCTTTATGGAATTACAACTAATTCAAGAGCATATTTTAGCGTTTGGGCTCCGTGAAATTAAACTTTAGTAAAGGGTAATCATCACTTGTGAAGATTACCCTTAATTTTATAATTTATTATTAAAAATTGATATAAAATGAAAAAATTATTTTTTATCTTATTTCTTATAAATTTTTTTAATCTTTATTCACAAGAAAAATATGAAGATTTTATAAAGTCTTTTACTACACTTAAAAAAGGAGATATAATTTCTTTATATGATAATTCAAAAAAAATTGACGCTCATATTTACATATTTATGGAAGCAGCCTCGTGCCCTGCCTGCAATCTATCTATAAAGCCATATTTCTTTAATATACTAAAAAAATATAAAATTGATGCTGTAATATTTATAAATGGTGCAGATGAAGAATTTGCCAATGAATTGAAGAAAAAATATTCCTGGGATATTAATATGGTGGTTGATAAAATGGGAGCATTTGCAAACCTTTTCAAAATAAAAAGATTTCCTTTTTTTATTGTATCTGATGGCGAAGGGAAAATTTTGACAATGGATAAAATGGGAGGAGTTCATATAGAACCGGAAGATGTCGAAAGATTGATAGATAGTTCTAAAAAAGCAAAACTTATAAAAAAAAATGGAAAAGAATTAATCCAAGAATTTAAAAAAATACCCATTATTGAAAACGGGAAGCCTGTAAAAGCAGGAAAATTTAGGAATTTCCTTTATAATTCTAAGAGAAATGAATATTATTGTTTTTTAGGATGGAATTTACCTTTATATATTATAGATTCTTTGGGAAATATAAAAAAGACGATAGATAAATACTCAAATAATGATACTATTGATAGTTATTTAATATTTAATTTGGATTGGATAAAACCCGATAGTATTTTAATAATATTTCAAACGGACTTAATCACCCAAAAACAATACATCACATCATATAAATTAAATGATGATAAATTTAAATTTATAAATTTTTGTAATTATTTAGAGGATAGATCCGGCTATGAAAAATATTATATTCCTGAAAGCAATAAATTTATTGTCTCTATGAATTTTTCTCCAAATGTTACTAAAAAAATTAATAACCAAACTTTAGTAAATTTTATTTATGATACAACTATGAATTTAATAAATCGTTTTAGTTTAATAGATTCGATTTATAGTGCATTAAATATTAGCACATTTTTTGATTCTTATATAGTAATAGATACTAATAAAAATATAGTTATATACCAGGCTTATAGTAATAAATTGATTTATTATGATATGGACGGTACATTAATAAAAATAGTAAATCTGAAATTTCCGGATACTCATAAAATTTTTAAAAAAGAACTGCCTGAAAAATTAACTAATGAAATTTTTGATTCATTATTATTTAAAATATCATTAGAAAATTATATGCTATATGATAAAATTAAAAATAGATATGCTATTCAATATATGAATTATTATAAAGTTGATTCATTGAATGAAAATGCAAGTGATGTTGACAGATATTTACATATTTGTGATACAAATGGCAAAAATATTTTTCCGGAAGATATTAAACTCCCCAAAGATACTTATGTTTTTTATATTGCAGATGATTTAATTTATACCTCAACCGTTATAGACAATAACTTAATGATTATAATTTATAAAATTAAAACATAATTAAGAATATTTATATTTTTCTTGGTTATAATTTACTTTTGATTTATACCGGCAGCCGAGCGGTATGTATTTCCTCCGCTTTATTGCAAGCAATAAAGTTTTAATGAAGAAGGTGATATATATAAGGTGATTTAATTTACCTGAAAAATGTAAATTAAGAAAAGAGGAAATTTTGTTTTTTTCAAAAGTTTCGTCTTGCGTTAATAATAGCAATGAAAAAATCAATTTTTATTAACAAAATACTTTCTTATTTTAGTTATTGTGAAATTTTGAAAAAGCTAATTTTTAATAGTTAACAGCGAGCGGTTAGTACCGTCCGGTTAAAACTATTAACAATTAACTACTGACTGCAAATTGCAAACTGAAAGAAGGAATTATATAAAATGAAAATGATTATACTTATTGTCAGCTTATCTGTTGTATTGAGCTGCACTGGGTTTGCACAATGTTATTACTATAATAACAATGCAAAATATATTATAAATTCACATAATACACAAGTACCAAAATTATATGATAATGATACTACAACATCAGAAATCTTTTTAGTTAAATATAGAATCACGGAAGCAATTTATAATTATGACCAACAAGGAACTGATGCATATCATTTTTATTATGTTTTCCCCCAGGACTCAACAATATTAAAAGTCGGAGAATATTCAAATGAAATACCTCATAAATTTTATATATATGTAATGTGGTCACTAAAAAAACAAATTAAAGACCTGGATTATAGTGCCTTTTATCATAGCTTATTTATGAAATTTATGGATATTCCTTATGATATGCACACCATTACTAAAAGTCCCGTAACATTTCTTTATGACATTAATCATTTAAACTCACCTGATTGTTCACCTGATTTGATATATACGCAAACTACCTGGGATACTCTTGGTGATATCGGCTGGTTATATGA
>JBEKWK010000521.1:0-2760 GCA_049513175.1 FCB group bacterium | reverse complement strand
ACTGCTAATTAAAGATTCGTTAAATTCTCCATCAGGGACATTTAGCTGGCTAATTCTTGCAAATGTCCAACCGGACAATACCTATAAAATCAGGATTACCAGCGTTATGGATTCGAATATCTCAACCATCAGTTTAAATAATTTTGCAATTGACAATATAACTTTCTTAAATGAAATTATTTCCGATAATAAAGATTTATGGATTACTAATTATCCTAATCCATTCAGCTATTCTACGACCTTTGATTTTAATATTGAAGAAGCAGCTAAAACGACTATAACTATTTTTAGTCTTGAAGGTAAAGAATTGGAATTGATTTTTAATAAATTTTTAGAAACTGGAAATTATAAATTCAATTGGGATTCTGATGGCATAGAAACCGGTGTATATTTTTATAAAATTACTAGTGGTAATAAAATTAAATTTGAGAAAATTATTATTTTGAAGTGAGATGATAATGAAAAATTTATATTTTATGAAATGTCTGATAATATTTTTATTATTTTTTCTAAGTGTCGGTCTTAATGCACAAGTTGAAAGAACCTGGACCGTTACTGCATTGGACAATCCAGCACCCGGTTATCTTAGATTTGACTGGCCCAATCCCGCATGTTATTTCCTGGTTGATAATTATGGTATAAAACAATTTGTTGATACAGTCAGAGAACAACCCAGGATATATTATAAGCCCTTGAGTAATGGTCTCTGGATATTAGGCATACCAGCTATACCGGTTATAGAAAGTAAATATTTATTGTATGATTCATCTATGCACCTGGTTGATAGTATCCCATTCCCGGCAAATCATCTTTTCGATTTTCATGATGTTAATGTTTTAAAGAATGGAAATTATTTAATTCTTTGTATTGATACCGTTACTATGGATTTGAGTAATATTGTTACCGGAGGGAAAAAAAATGTCCAAGTTTATAGCAACGCATTAGTAGAAACCGATAGAACCGGTCATATTTATTGGGAATGGAAAACCTTGGACCATTTAAATATTACGGATGCACTTTTTGAAGGTGAGTTAACTCAAAATACAGTTGATTTTTCACATGGTAATTCAGTCATCGAAGACAGTTTAGGAAACTTATTAATTTCTTTTGCTAATTTAGATGAAATAACTAAAATTAACAAAGCCAATGGTAATATAATTTGGCGGATGGGTAGTTCGATGTCCAAAAAAAATGAATTTACTTTTATTAATGATAAAGACAGCAGTGGATTTGTAGGATTTTCACACCAGCATTCAATTTCTCTACTTCCAAATGGGAACCTGTTAATGTTTGATAATGGTACCTTAAAAATTCCTGCTTATTCAAGGGCTGTTGAATATAAAATAGATGAAACAAAGAAAACAGTTACAAAAGTTTGGGAGTATAGATATAGTCCTGATATTTTTCAGTTTGCACAGGGAAGTGCTGAAAGATTGTCTAATGGTAACACGCTTATTAATTGGGGCGGTTTAAAGATAACAGAAGTGAAACCCGACAAAACTTTTTCGTTTGAACTTTCTTTTCCTTCCGTACAGGTATATAGGGCATGGAGATTGGTTACGAGAATGAATGCCGTTTCAGACAGCATTAAGAGTATAGGGGATTATATTTATAATGATAGCAATTATACGACTGGTGTAACAATCACTGTTGCTTCTGTAACAGGTTCAGGTCTGACTGCTATCGAAAAGCACAATTATGCACCACCAACGGGTAATTACGATGGTACCGACTTTTCAACTATTTTACCTTATAGATGGGTATTTAGCCAAAGAGGGATTTCAATTATCAGCGGTACTTTTAAAATTAATGCAAATACGATATTAAATCTCGGTAATCCGGAAAAGGTAATTATTTATAAAAGAGACAAAGAAACAATCGGCATATTCCGGGAATTAAATACTTCCTATGATTCAGTTACAAAGGAAATATCGGCAAATTTCACAGGATTCGGCGAATTCGCCCTGGCAACAAAAGTAAACTCTCCTAAATTGCAAATTGTTTTTCCGAACGGCGGAGATACCTTAGTCAAAGATACAAACCAAAAAATAATCCTATGGATACAAAATTTTGATGGTCTCGTTAAAATAGAATTGCTTAGGAATGGTGATATCGTACAGATAATTAAGGATTCCTTAAGTTCTTCGTCAGGGACTTTTAGCTGGTTAATTCCTCCAAGTACACCAACGGATTCGACATATAAAATCAGGATTACAAGTGTTATGGATTCGACTATAACTACAACCAGTGCAAAAGATTTCACTATAGATAATTTAACATTCGTAAAAGAAATATTAACCGATAATAATAATATATGGATTATAAATTACCCCAATCCATTCAGCAATACTACAACATTTGAGTTCTTCGTAAAGTATGCAGGTAATACATCAATTAATTTATATAGCCTGGAAGGGGAAAAATTGGGAGTGATATACAGCAAATATTTAGAACCCGGAAAATACAGTTTCAATTGGGATTCAGGAAGCATTTCTCCGGGTATGTTTTTTTATAAAATAATAAATGGTACTCAATTTAAAATTTGTAAAATGCTCATAGTAAAATAAAAAAGTGAAAAATTTTTATTGTTTAAAATTGTTGTTAGTCCTTTTATTATTTTTCATAATAAAAGGCTGGCTTATAGCATCTGACAGTTTGTGGACTGTAACCGCATTGGACAATCCCGCTCCGGGTTACCTGAGATTTGATTGGTTCTATCCAGCTAAATTATTTTTAGTAGATAATTACGGCTTGAGACAA
>JBEKWK010000520.1:0-2761 GCA_049513175.1 FCB group bacterium | reverse complement strand
AGCAAACAACTCATATAATTCAACGTATAATAAATCTGATAAAACCTTCCTCTGTTCATTAATTGTATCACTAAGTCTACCTTCATCAAAAATCTTTATAATTTCCTTAATTTCAAATTCAATATCTAATAATTCCAAATTGTTTTTATCAGGGAATATCCCTTGTCTAATAAAATTAATATTTTCAAACTTTTCTTGCTTTCGCTTAATTATCAATGCTTGGTTAAGTAATCCAGTACATAAAATATAATCATCACAATTTTTACATACATCTCTAGTCATATTGCTATAACTTCTATTCCTTTGTTTGCATTTATCGCTATATTCTTTGTAAATATTATATGTTTTATCAAACCTATTTAAATATTCTATCTCATTATAAATTTTAGCTAAGATAATGTGATTTTTATCTATCATATTTGATTCAAGAGCATTGAATTCTTCAACATTATCATTTGATAAGATAATATATGTAAGGAATAGATTTAAATTTCTAAGGTAATTAAAATTATTGTGTTTTAATTTAGAATATTTTTCTATTGATTCTGCATTTGAAATAAGAAGAATTCTCTTTTTATACAATTTATGATTTACTTTATTAATAAAATTAATAACCATTGCGTCAGTAATATTTTTTCCCTCGAAACTTTCTTTTGGTATTGGTTTTTCACCTAATTTTTGCATCTTTTCAATATAATCTTCATATTTTCTTATATTATTGAAATCATCAATAATACTAATGTTAATTCCTTTTGAGATTTCATCATATAATTCAAAATAGTCACTATCTAATTGAGGTTCAGTCAGAATTATCGTGTTATATAAATTTCTAATAATATTTAATCCATTCTTATTTAAACACATATATAATAGTGAAAAGGTCTTATAATTATTCATTATGAATTCCAATTTCTTATTATTATCTATGGGAATATTTTTGTACAATTTATTAAATTTTGATTTTAATGTAACTTGGCTTATTGAATTAATTTGTTCATGTAAATATTCTATCCTGTGAAATACTTCAAAATTGTGAGGTATTACAACAAATTTTTGATATGAAGATAAATGATTAAATATAAAATCCCTTATTATATTATTTAAAGTTATTCTAAAATTAGTTTTAGATGAAAATGAATAATCTGAATCAAAATCAATTTTTATTCTTTCAAGATCTTTTATATCAAGGTCTATATATGGGTAAGCATAGGGTATTATTTCGCTACTGTCAATAGCAAAAATAATATTATAACCTTCGTTAACTAAAAGCTCATGATCCTCTTTTAAAATATATAAATTATTCTTATAATTTTCATACCATTTAAATACATCATCTACAGATTCTAAAAATGACTGTTTAGTATCTTTCATTATAACACCTTAATTATTAATTTCTTCTGCTAATATTTTACTAAACCCTTTTTTAAAAGAATTAAATAACTTGTATGAGTCATAACTTAATACTATCATTAGTTCTTCTCTAGGTTTATAAAAGTTCATCTCTTTTGAAGCTAAATCAAATTGAACTATTTCTGTGGAAAACGAATGTGTACGGCTTTCTTTAATAGTTGAATAAATACTATAACCAGCCGCGAATATACTTATAACAGCCGCTATGATTGTTAAAGTTGAATAAATATTCATGGTAAATTATCCTTAAAACATTTAAACAATCTTTCTTTTCCAATATAGTGAATACTCCATCTTTCAAAAGTATGTGCTATGAAGAAAAAACATATGCAAATTAAAGCAAATGTGTCTGAAGAAGGTGCTGGATTTCCTGATGAGATCGTTCCAAATGCAATTGCAAGTATTAGACTACCTGAAATTCCGAATCCAAATAAGACTTTATTTTTGGAGGAAATACCAATGCGTAGACAATATAGAGATGAAACTAACGTAATTGTAGTTAGTTGTATTCGGTATTTAAGCCACCATTCTATGTAAATTGGGAATAAAGGTACTAAAAGGTAAAATAAAATGCTTAATACGAAATCACCAAAATGCTTATCATTTACAAATAATATTATGTTTGGTATGATGATTCGTAATTTACATGTTTTCTTATGATTGTTTTCCATAGTTCCTATTAACAAATTATTGAAGCCATTAATTCTTTTATAGTTTGTGGACTAAAAATTATTAAAATTTTTAATTATTAAATTCAACACATAAAATAAAACCACTATAAACTTTCATGTGTTTATAGTGGTTCAGTTTATTAATCTCAAACATTAATAATATGTGGTTTACCTGGTAAGCTCCATGTACCTTCACTCCTTGAACTACCTCTAACAAAATATTGTCCTTGAGGATACTGAAAAGGACAAATGGTTCGTGTTCCAATATATAAGTCAGCCCAATTCTCTGGGTCAACTAAAGTATATTCAATTTTATACTCATCTGCATCAGGTATTAGTTCCCAAGTTAAAGTTTGAGAAGCAGAGTTATAAATAAAATTTTCCGGTGCTGCTGACATTCTTGTCTCCTTATTAAATTGTTAGAAAAAATTAACTGCTGACATCAATTAGTAAAGTGTTTATTTTTTTTATGAATTTTGTATATATGCCCTCTAGATTATTAATGCTGGCTGTATTTGAGGTATTTGCTATATGGACAGTAATGGGAAATAACAACTCTTTAATATCATGTACAAGAGTTGAATATACTTTTTCTTTAAGAGTATTTAATGTTATAATTTCTTCATTTTGTATCTTTATCTTTTTTCTGAATTTAAAGAAAATATAGTTGAGTGCTACGA
>JBEKWK010000519.1:0-2771 GCA_049513175.1 FCB group bacterium | reverse complement strand
TAATGATTTCGCTGATTCACCCATCTTTTGGAGAATTTCTCCATCAGACATAAATTTTAAAATTATATTTCCAAGTTTGGTATCTAAAACATCATTATCCAACAAAAATGCAGCATACTGTTTTTCTAAAACTTTTGCATTCAATTCCTGCTCATTATTTGAAGCAGACGGTAATGGGATTAAAATAGACGGTTTCCCGACAGCGCATATTTCCGCTACAGTAGTAGCCCCCGACCTCGAAACCACCAAATCAGCTGCGGAATAAGCCGATGCCATATCTTCAATAAACGGCAAGACTTTTATATTTTCCGGTAGAGTAACTGGCTGAGTAAAATTATTTCCTGTCTGCCAAAGAATCTGAAAATCACTATCTTTAAATCGAACTATAGCTTTTTCTACGGCATTATTTATTGAACGGGCGCCCAGACTGCCACCAAAAATTAGAACAGTCCTTCTATTTGGGTCCAAACCGAAATTCTTTCGTGCCTGTGCCTGTTCCGGAACAGATAATATGCTTTTCCTAATCGGATTGCCCAAATAAAGAATTTTATATTCTTTTTCATTTGAAAAATACTTCGCTGTTTCTTTAAACGATGTAAATATCATACGTGCCTTGGATGAAAGCATCTTAATTGTCTTGCCGGGAGAAACATTCGATTCTAATAAGAATAGAGGCACCTTCTCAAAATTAGCCGCCATTCCTGCCGGATAGCTGATGTATGCTCCTGTGCAAATAACTGCATCTATTTTCCGCTTGCGGATAATTTCCCTGCATTTTTGTATTGAGAGTATTATTTTAAATGGAAGAAGATATATCTTTAAGGAAAATAATCCGCCGTAACCGCTGATGGGAATAGATTGAAATTCATAACCTGAAGAAGGAACAACTTTTGATTCGATTCTGTCTGCCGTCCCAACGAATATAGGGAAAACATTTCCTGAAGTCAATGCCTCCATTTGCTCGATGACCGCAATTGCCGGAAACAGGTGTCCGCCCGTGCCTCCTGCGGCAACTAATACATTTAGCTTTTTGTTCGTTTCCAAATTCCATCCGTTAAATATTATACCTGAACCTAATCTCAATTTACAAAAATAAACTTTCATTACTTAATTACATTGAACAAAACACATTATTTTTTATTAAATTGCATAAGAATACTGTTGTAAAAACGGTTAAAGATTTACGAACAATCAAATAGAAGTTGGGGGACTTTATGAGGTTGGTTTTTTTGCTGATTTTATGTGTTGCCGGATTATTCCCGCAATATTCAGATGCTCAAACCGGCAAAGTACGGGAATATTTGAGGCAGGTTGCCCTTGGCAAAGTCGAAGAAGTTAAAAAGCAAATACCGGATTTGCTTGCCGAATATCCGAATGACCCGGGTGTGCAATTGCTTCTCGCTGTCGTTATTGACGATGCCGCATTGGCATTAGAAAAATACAAGAACATCGTGAAGAATTTTCCCGACAACGAATGGGCTGATGATGCTCAATGGCGTATTGTCCAATACTATGCCGTTATAGGCGATACGGCAAAAGCAAAAAGCGAGCTGGATTTTTACAGGAAAAAATATCCTACTTCCGAGTTCCTGATTTCTGCAACTGATGTCGTCAGGTCTTCGGTGAATTATGCCCGAAGCGAAGGAAATAAAAAGAAAACAATTTATTCCACAAATCAAAAAAATCTCCAAGGCAGCACTAAAGATACCAAAATAAAAACCGCAGATACAAAAACCGTTACTGCCGCTAAAGTAGAAACGAGAACTGCTTTGACAGAAAATGATACTACTACAAGCGTAGCAAAAACTGCAACGGCTACATCTAAATACGGTTTGCAGGTCGGCATATACAGTACACAGGAAGCCGCCGAGACCGAATCAAAACATTTCAAGCAATTGCGTCTGCTTACTGAAATCTTAAAAAAAGATGTTGACGGTGACACAATGTGGGCAATAGTCATAGGCGATTATTCCAGCAAGGAAGCCGCTGAATCCGCCAAGCCTTTCGTCCAGCAGCAATGTAAATGCGGACCAATGATTTTTAAGAAATAGTTCCTGAGATTCTGGATTCTGAGTTCTGAATGCTGAATTTTAAATGTGTTATCATAATATAATTCCTATGGAATAAAATCAAACAAAGAAAGCATTTTACCGCTAAGGACTCTTGTAGGGGCGAGGTTACCTCGCCCGTACTTCGTAAAGTTCGTAAAGTTTTCTTCAATTTTTAATTCTTAATTTTTAATTCTTAATTTCCTTAAAGCCCGCAGAGAAAGCCGTGCCGCAGTCTAAATTAAGAGCAAGCCGGGGGAAAAGGAGAGGGGAGCGGAGAAAAGAGGAAATTATTTAAAATATTTTTTGTTTTTAATAGTCTTATGTATTAAATTTGTAATAAACAAGTAAATCCTTGCAAGTGGGGCTCCGTAGTGTTCCTCGTAAATAGCTTGCAGGGTTTTGTCATTTTATGGGAACAATCCACTTTCTTCAACAATCTTTGGTTTTATTATATTGTAATAAGCATCTTCATTATGTTCTCGTTTCCTGAATATAGCCCAACTTACAAAATCTACAACCTGTAGGCATTTTTCTTCGCTTGGCTTTCGTACTTCAATAATCAATCTCACGTTGTGTTTGCTATCAGATTGTGATTCAAGATAATGCTTAAAATTCTGATTTAAAAATTTATTCGTTTCCCTTCTCGATGCAATTAAATGTATAGGTTGGTCAATAGGTATCAGCTTTCTTGAATAAACCCTATCAAGAAGAATATTAGCG
>JBEKWK010000518.1:0-2778 GCA_049513175.1 FCB group bacterium | reverse complement strand
AAGATTGGGTGTATTATGTAAATGATAAATCCCTTGAGAAAGTAATGTGGCAGGCATTAAAGCCAATGAACCGTTTTTTGCTCCGGATATAGTCAGACGACCATGGAGTTGGTTTCCACCTTCGATTATGAATTTGTCCATAACAAAATATATTTTTGTGAATAATGCTGCAATTGCAAAACTAAATTATAATATATTAACATCAAACAATTTTTATTTATTTTGAAGAAATATTTTTTAAAATATGAACTTTTCTAATGTCTGAAATTAAAATGTGACTTAGAAAAAATATTATATTTGTACAGAAATTTATTTGATGATTTTACAAATATGAAAAACTTTTCTACATTATTTATTACTATTTTTTTGTGCCTGACATTTTCTTTAAAGGCACAACTTACATTTCCTGTACCATTTGATTTATCATTAGAAAATTATTCATTAAAAAATTGGGATAGTTCCGCGATAATCAATCCTGCCGGGACCTACCCTCCGAATATGATATTTCATCAAGCCGATAAATTAGACCCGGAGCTAAATGATGAAATGAATGCAGATTGGTTTTGTTCATACAATTTTTCTTCTAAATCGAGGATACAGGGCTTAGGGAAGGATGGCATTGCATTTTGTAACACAGGGCAAATACAAAATGAACAAGACTGTGGTACAGCGGGCTATGTCGGTGAAGCTGTTTTGGCTCTGAAAACGATTGGTGTTAATAATATTAATGTAACCTGGATTGGCGGTTTCGTTTCCGCCACAGGGACATCAAACAGGCAATATAATCTCCGCTTGCAGTATCGTATTGGTAATTCAGGTAAATTTCTGGACATTCCTGATTCAATTAACAACCCGGTAGAATATAATTACAATGGGTATTTAAATAATTCATCTTCAAAGGCACATTCACAATCATTCCTTACTAAGATTCCATCTGAAGCAGAAAATCAACATTCAGTTCAATTAAGATGGAAGTATTATTATGATAATATCGGGACAGGAAGCGGCTCCAGACCTATGTTGAGGCTTGATGATATTTTTGTCCAATGTGACAGGAATACTCATATTAAAGATGTAAGTTTTCAAAATGATTTTAATTTGATATGTCCTGAAATATGGCATGGCAGTTCCACTATTTTAGAAATAAATTCAAAATCTTTTACACAATTAAAAATAGTTATGCTTAATTTATTAGGTTCTAAAATTGAAGACATATATAATGGTAGTTTAGACGAAGGTTATAATAAGATAGAGGTAACATTAAAGCCTGAAAAATTTGTTCCCGGTGTTTATATTCTGTTTATTTCTTCTCCATCCTTGTCATTATTCAAAAAAATTCTGTTATATGAATAAAAAAAAAGGTGCCAAAGCACCCTTTATTTATTATTTAAAATAAAATTTTATTTCCAATCTATTATTAATGAAAATCTCATTGTATTAGATAAAGGATTATTCTGCTCGATAGGCATTATAAAGCTAAAATCCAATCTGAAAATATCATATCGCACACCTGCACCGAAATTCCAGAATTTCCTGTTACCTAATCTCAAAGGTTCGGTAAAATATCCTGCACGAAGTGCAACAATTTGCTCATACCAGTATTCAGTGCCGAAAGCAAGTTCGACACCGGGATTGTTCCAGCCTGTAACCAAAGATTTCGGTAATGGGTCGGAGTTCGTTTCATACGTTGTATCAGTACCGTTTATATTTAATATAGTATGTCTGTATACAAGTAATTTAGAAACATCGAGAGCAAATTTCAAATCATTAAACTCATCTTTAACGACTGTAACGGCAGACCCTAACCTTAAAGTAGTCGGTAGCGGGTCAGATTCATCCCTGTAAGTAACTTTTGGTCCTACATTTTGTAAGTTAATTCCGAGTGATAGCATATCACCTAAATCCAAACCTAATAAATTTAGATTTTGGGGTGTCCATAAAACTCCAAGGTCAAAACCACCACTTCTGCCTGTGCCGGCACCCTGTTGTCCCGCAGAAGCAGGTGCAAGATTGGATTGAATGTATCGAAGCTGAAAACCGACATATAGATCGGTAGCCACAATTGTACCATAAGATAATCCAAGAGCAAATTCGTTTGAAATAAATTTTCCAAGAGGAGTGCCGTTATCTGATGTTCGCGTAAATTCACCAAGATTCATAAAAACAAAATTGAAAGCCACAGTTCCTTCTAGGGCTTTAAAATATTGTCCGATAGTTCCATAGCTGTAATATAAATCAGCATTGAATTGAGGAAGCCATCTGGAAAATGCGATAGAAATTTGTCTGTATGGTGCAGCTTCCGAATCAGCTTCACTTGGACTTTTTAATAATCCGTGTGTACCGAGACCTGCAGGATTCCAGTATATTGCATTTATATCATCTGCAATTGCCGTACCTACTTCACCCATTCCGCTTCCACGTGCATCGGGTGAAATTAATAAAAATGGGACAGCAGCACCTCCAGGTTGTGCATATACTTTTATCCCTGATAAACAAACTAATAATAATATTAAAATTATCAGAATGATTTTTGGCTCTCTTTTCATTTTAAAAACCTCCAGAAAATATAATCTTTTTTTGTTCAAAGAAACTTAGCTAAATATATGCCACGTTATAATTATTTGGTTTTTATTTATATATAACGTTTAAAATATAAAATTAATATAAAATTATTATTTATGAAAAACAAAAATGCCTGATGCATTTTTGGTAAAACCATTTATAGTAATTAATGATAGTGTATAAAAATATACTCCTGTATTTATTTTAGCACTTGTA
>JBEKWK010000517.1:0-2778 GCA_049513175.1 FCB group bacterium | reverse complement strand
TTGCTCTGCATTTCATGATAAAAATTTGCCGCTTCGATTTCCCTTTCTATTGCAAATTTTATTATCTCCTGGAATTTGTCATCGCCCATAATTTATCCTTTCTTATTATAAAAATTTAAAAAAATTACACTCTCATTACTGCATGAATAATAAATAAATCATTTCTGTTTCACAGGTGTAGTTGCAAGCTTTACATCTAACCAGAGTTTGATGGGTTCAAATGCAGTGCTGTTACCTCCCGACATGCGGTTTCCCCGCATACCACCACCTCTACCCATACCACCACCTCTACCCATACCACCGCCGAATCCTCCACCACCCATTCCGGGTGTTCCTATACTTGTTCGGGGGGTAGCACTATTATCAGACCTTTTAATATCTCCGGTTTCTAAACCGATTCCGAGACCTTCGCATTTGTTTGAATTTATACAAATTTCAGGATAACTTGCTTTCAAAGGTACAGTCAATTGATAAGTTAATGATTCATCATCAAAGTAAAAGGAAGTCTGGATATTATATCTTGCTTTTGCCTCACTCAAAGTAATATGCTTTGTATCTTTTCCTTCATCAACCTGTAATTCAATATCATTAAGCATGCTCTCCTGACGTTCTTTAACTAACCTGCTCATATTATCCTGTTCTTCTTTATTATTTGGCAAATCTGTTTCCCTGTTACCTCGAAAATCGCCTCTACCCATCATACCTGTCGGGTAATGAACACCAAAAGATTTAGTTTTATCTTCCTGGTTATTGAACCAGACAGTTAACCCGGTCGCAATTATTTTTCTTAGATTGGCATAGCCTGTAGTTTTGAAATAGATATAAATATTATTATTATCGTTTTTAACTCCGAGTAATACATTGGCATCTTCAAAATAAGTCGTTGCATTAAGCCATTCATTCGAGGTTGTATCTTTTGTTATTTCCGGCTTTTCCCATTGAGAATTGATTTTTTGCATGCTGCTGCATGAGGAAAAAATAATAGATAATACGAAAAGGGTTAAGATAAAAGGTATACGATATTCTTTGATGGTTTTAAAGAAATATTTAATATTCATATTTGCTATTTATATATTAAAAAAATTCTTCATTAAAACGAATTGAAATATTATATGTTGTAAAAAAATAATATAGATTAGATTTTGTATATATAGTGTTTTAAGTGATTTACTTATAGGTTACACATAAACAAAAAAAAGGCAGATGTCTGTTCACCTGCCTTAAAAATACATGGGTTCCCCGGAAGCCCCACGTTTCAACAAAACACTGCTATAAAATCCAATTTATGCCTAAAAAAGTCTATTCCGATTCTCTCGGCTTATTGCTTTTCTGAATAAAGCTAAACAAAATTGCTGTCCCCACGAAAGCAAGGTCTATTGCCATTACAAATTGAAACATATCCATTTTATCCCCTCTTTAATAAGTACTTTATATTTATAATTATTTTAGCATAATCTATGCCAAAAATAAAGGGGAGGAAGAGTTCGTGATTGGGATTATTTTTTTAGGGGTATGGAGTATACACGATGGCTATTGCTGGTATATTCGATTGTTATTGTATTTATTCCTTTAATTCTTTTTGCAATTTCTTGCACTTGTTTTAGCATACGGGAAACAAGCATTGATTTGGAGAATTGTCCTTTTAATGTAAAATCATTATCTAATGCGATGTGAACGATATGTATATTATGTGGATGATTCCTTGTGTAGAGCAACATGCCGACGGGCTTCCCCTCATGGTTTGCAAAGATACACTGCGTCGAAGTATTATTTCCCACTTCAAGCTTCAATTGATTATTATTACGTATTATCTTCGGCTCACCGTATTTTTCTATGCCGTCAAGTATATTCCTGTAATATAATCTTTGCTGTTTGTTGAAATAAACTAGACTTTCAAGTGCATCGTAATATTTTTCGTCTATAACAGATGTAAATTCAAATTCATTCATAATAATTTCAGAATACAAGGCTGCCGCCGCCGTCAATCACAATATTTGCTCCCGTTATCCATCTCGATGCATCTGAAAGCAAGAAGCTCGCAAGGTTTGCAATATCTTCAGGTTTTCCTAATCCGAGTGGATATTTCTGCCGTAGCTTTTCAAGGAAGTCATCTGTTTTAAGATTGTCTTCTTTGGAGAGTAGTTCTGTTTCAATATGACCTGATAAAATAGAATTTATCCTGATTCCATTCCTTGCAAGCTCGACCCCTAAAACTTTTACCGCCGAATTCAATGCTCCTTTTGAAGCACTATAATTTACAGTTGCCGGTAAACCGATTTGTGTTACAAAAGAAGATAAACATACTATTGAGTTTCCAATTTCAGTATAATTATTTTTTTTACAAAATCCTTTTATCAATCCAATTAACGAAAAATAATTTGTATCAAATAATTTCTTAGCTTTTTCAATATTTATAGCAGATAAAGGCAATGTTTCCTGAACACCATGAGATAGTACCATGCCTTTAATTTTACCATATTTTTCAACGATACCAGATATCCATTTCGGAAGGTTATCCATATCATCACAAAGTTCTTTTATTTCGATTCGAAAGTTATCTGTATTCTTTGCTAGATTTTTTGTTTCGTTTAATCTCTCTTTATTTCTGCCTATACCAATGACTGAGCCGCCGTTTTCATTTATCTTAAGAGATATTGCACGACCTAATCCTGAACTTGCACCTGTTACTAAATAAAAATCATCTTGACTGAAGGTTATCATATTATTAGTTATTTGATATATAATTTACCATATTACCAACAATACCTAACTTAGATT
>JBEKWK010000516.1:0-2778 GCA_049513175.1 FCB group bacterium | reverse complement strand
GATAGTAGCATCAATATCCTGACCCGGGGAATATACTGTAACTCTTGAACCAATATTTGAAAAATCAGCTACCTGGTCATTACTATTTGTCGCTCCCACACAAAGTACATTATCATAACCTGCCGGATAAAAACCTCCGTCGTCAATATTTTGTCCATAATTATTGCCTGCTGCAACGACTACGAGTGAGCCTTTTGATACGGCATAATTAATTATATCTTGTTCGGCAGGGCTTGAGCCTGCACCTCCCCAACTGCAATTAATTATAGCAGCACCCATATCGGCGGCATATTTAATACCATCAAAACCTCTGTAAATTCCTGCCCATGAGTACATGTCAGAAGCACATTTTACCGGTAATAATTTACATTTGAATCCAATGCCTGCGATTCCTATTCCATTATTCGTAACTGCGGAAGCACAGCCTGAAACATGTGTACCATGAATTAAGGTTAAGTTTGTGGGATTATTATCTTCAACATAATCACCGCTGTTTAATTGATTATAATCCCTGTTCCCGACAAAATCCCAGCCATGCCAATCGTCAACTTTTCCGTCGCCGTCATCATCTATTCCGTTTGTACGCTTATCATTTCCTTTGGCATCCTTACCGGTTTCTCCGGGATTAGTCCAGATATTAGCATTTAAATCATCATGAGTCCAATCGGTACCCGAATCAACGATTGCAATAACAACGTTAGTATCCCCCTCTGATATTGCCCAAGCCTGAGGCATTAACATCCTCACTACAGCCCATTGATTTGAGAGTCTCGGGTCATTAGGAATAACATCACAGGGATATCTTATGAATATAGGAACAGCATACTCGATTTCAGAGTTTGCCATAAGCCCTTTGCAGACTTCATAAGGGTCGGAATCAGATTTATAATAGATTTCATAAATTCTGTCAACTCCTATTTTATCTGTTGCCTGAAGTTTATTCACTTTTGAATTATCTGCGAAGGGAGCCTTTATGCTGGTTACATTAATATCCTGTAATACGGTTTGCAAAGAAAATGATGAGACAGATTTTTTATCACTTGCAATTGTTAAGGATTTTTTTGTTTTTATATAAAAAGCATTAGGAAGATAATGTTCAGGGGCAAGTTTTTCCATTTTATAGACTTTGGACGGTTTATAGGTGCCGTCTGAAAGTTTTTCACCCCTTTGAACAATCTGGTAAGAATAATTTTTTTGAACTACCTGTAATACATCTTTTGTTTGAGAAAAAACATCATTGTTTTCGATTAATAAAATTAGACTATAAATTGATAAGAAAACTACGAGAAAATAATTTCGTTTAAAATTCCACATAAAAATAACCCCAAAAATATTTATGATTTTGATTTAGTTCATTACCCAAATTATGTCTTAAAAAAAAGAAACTTAATTTATTGACAAATAAGAAAAACTATATTAACAAATATTCTTAAAATATTAAAATTTTAATACTTCAATACTACCGTATTCTTGTAAAATGTTATTAAGCTTATTTTCATTTCCAACGGCTGCAAAAGCAAGTAGTTCGGGAGTAAAATACGATTGTTGAATTTCATAAATATTATCTAAAGTAATTTTTGAAATTACATCCAGGTAATTTTCATAGTAGTCTTTTTTAAAAGAATAAAGAGCAATTATGCTTAACAAAGAAGATAATTGATGAATAGTTTCCATATTTCTGAAGAAAATTCCGGTAATGTATTTTTTCGCAATACTTAATTCTTCTTTTTTAATTTTTTTTAAAGAAATTAAATTCATCTGATTTATAATTTCATTTACCGAATTTAAAGTTGAATCGAGATTGACGCTTGTTCCGATTACGAGTGATGAGGCAGCCTTACTTGTATCAATATAGGAAGAAATTCCGTAAGTATATCCGAGTTTTTCCCGCAAAATATTGTTCAATCTCGACAAGAAAAATCCTCCAAAAATTGTATTGACAATCTGAACAGCCGGATAATGCTGATGTTGTCTTCCAATAGTTTTTTTACCGATTCGCAGGACAGTTTGAAAAGATTTTTCTTTATTAACAATCACTATTCTATTTGTCTTTATGGGTTTTGGTTTTGGCTGTCGAGCTATTTTGTTTTCTCTTAAAAAAGTATTATCAATATATTTAGGTAAGTAATCCAGTACATATTCTGAAAGAATGTTTCCTATAGCAATTATTGATATTTTTGATTTATGTAAAAGTTCCTCGTACCATTGAAGACAATCTTTCCTCTTAATTGAATTAATTGATTCTTTTGTACCAAGAAGAGAATGTCCCATATTTGAACCAGAAAACATTGCTTTTGCAAAAGCTAATGAAGCGAGATAATCCGGTTCGGCAAGCTTCTGCTCTATTTCAGAAATGTGTTTTGTTTTAAATCGCTTAATTTCTTCTTCCGAAAATACACTATTAAAAACACAATCAAATAGTATATTCAGAGACTTGTCGGTAAAATCAAACATGCTTGTAATATTTATTGAAGTAACATCCCATGAACAGGAAGAATTGAGACCGGCTCCAATTGAATCCACAGCTTCTGATATTTGTTGAGCAGTCATTTTCGAAGTACCTCGTGTCAGAAGCTGAGAACAGAAATAACTCAAACCTTCAATTGAATCGTGATAAGCACCTCTGTGAACCATGAACTTGATACTTATAAGATTTTGCTTATTATCTTCGATAGCATATAAGTTGATTTTATCTGAAAATTTGATAACCTTATATTCAGGAAATCTGAACTCAGGAATAGTTTCAGATAAGGGAGGAATTATATTAAGTTTATTTTT